>JAKLIM010000545.1 GCA_022709605.1 Bacteroidota bacterium
AGTTGAAAAATATATTGTCAGAAATTCAGATGGGACTATTAATGTTGAACGTACAAGAAAAGATATTAGTAATTTAACCCAAAATCAATTTCAAGATGGACGAGAAATTGCTATTGCTTCCACCAATGAAAATGGAGCATTTACAATTAAAAGTATAATGGTTAATAATACTACTTATGCATATTGGGATATGAAAAACGGAAATTTACCTTTCAGCAAGAAATTTGTTTCAGGTGATTGGTTTAAAGTGTCCATCAAAGGGTATAAATCGAAAATAGAAACAGCCGGAGTTGATGTATTTATGGCCGATTTTCGGGATGGAAAAACTTTTTTGATGAATAAATGGCAAAAAGTTGATTTAAATTCATTAGGTAAGGTCGATTCAGTAGCGTTTAGCCTTAGTTCTTCTGATAACGGAAATTTTGGAATGAATACTCCCGCATATATTTGTATTGATAATATTGAATTTACTCAAACAATAATTTCTAAATAAAGTATGAATAATTGCTTTTATCTGCCATAATAATTTGTAATTCATACTAAAAACCGGGTTAATTATTAGCCCGGTTTTATTTTTTTTTAAACTTTATTTTTTTGAAAATGAATTGAGTAGGCGGTAATTTGTGAAAATGTGAAAAATGTTTTTTGCAGATTACCAAAAAAGAAGTACTTTTGTGCCCGGGTAAGTCCTGCACGACCAGCTCCTTTCGAACTCCCCCAGGGCTTGACCGCAGCAAGGGTAGATAGTTGTAGCGGTGCGATGCAGGGGGCTTACCCACTTGCCTCTTTAGCTCAGTTGGCCAGAGCACGTGATTTGTAATCTCGGGGTCGTTGGTTCGAATCCGACAAGAGGCTCAAAAAGGTGGAAAATTAACAAATAACATAGAAGAGTGAGCGAATTCTTCTGTTTTTTTTCATGTTTAAGCAAATCGGGCAGTTACCAAAGTGGCCAACTGGGGCTGACTGTAACTCAGCTGTCTTTCGACTTCGGAGGTTCGAATCCTTCACTGCCCACAAACCATTTACTATTAAATTATTTACAATTTACTATTAAATCGTAAATTTTAAATGAAAAAATTGTAAATGAAATTGCGGAAGTAGCTCAGTTGATAGAGCATTAGCCTTCCAAGCTGAGGGTCGCGGGTTTGAGTCCCGTCTTCCGCTCTCGATGAAAGGAGCGAAAAAAAAATGAATTACGTTTCTTTTAATGCTGTTGTAGCTCAGTGGTAGAGCACTTCCTTGGTAAGGAAGAGGTCGCGAGTTCAATTCTCATCAACAGCTCTACTTTGTAAGCTTTTATAAAAACATATAAATTAATTATTAAATAATCTTTGAGTTATGGCAAAAGAAAAATTTGACAGGTCAAAACCTCACGTAAACGTAGGTACCATTGGACACGTTGACCATGGTAAAACTACATTGACCGCTGCAATTACTACAGTACTTGCAAAAAGAGGACTTTCTGAAGTACGTTCGTTCGATTCTATTGATAACGCTCCCGAAGAAAAAGAACGTGGTATTACTATCAATACTGCACACGTAGAATATCAAACAGCTAATCGTCACTATGCACACGTAGATTGTCCGGGTCACGCGGATTACGTTAAGAACATGGTAACTGGTGCTGCCCAAATGGACGGTGCAATCATTGTAGTAGCTGCTACCGATGGTCCTATGCCACAAACACGCGAGCACATCCTATTGGCTCGTCAGGTAAACGTACCTCGTTTGGTTATCTTTATGAACAAATGTGATCAGGTTGATGACGAAGAAATGTGGGAATTAGTAGAAATGGAAATGCGT
>JAKLIM010000546.1 GCA_022709605.1 Bacteroidota bacterium
AAAAATGATAGGGTAGATGATATAATGGATTCATTGCCAAATGAATAACCTGACCAACTTCATTGATTATCAAATTATATTCATCCGGGCTTAATCCCATCAATTCTTCGCATACATTGCCGATATGAATAATAACCGATCCTTCATCAAAATTATCCAATTCCCATCGATCGAAAGCACTTTTCATTTTCAGAATGGCCTCATCACTGTCTTTAGCCCGCAAGAGTAAGTGAATTTGCCCTTCCTTTTTCTTCAATAATTCAGAAATAATATGAACGCCGATGTACGAATTTGCACCGGTTACTAATATACCTTCCGGATAATCAGACGATTGTCTTTTCCGGAAATTCCATTCTTTCGAAATTAGCTTTTCTTCGGCGATATTGAAAAATTGTGAATTCATAAACCGAGCAAATTTAAAGTCGATTATTCCTCAGCATCCATTGGTTTTTCGGGCAACCACATTTTTAACAATACAAAGCCAAATACTCCGGCAATTAACGACGAAAGTAAAATCACTAATTTTGATTCGTTTATTACAGTTGCATTATCGAACGCCAAAAGTGTAATGAAAATGGACATGGTAAATCCGATTCCGGCTAAAAATCCTGTACCCAGAATTAACTTCCAGTTCAAATCGCCCGACAATTTGCTAAAGCCCAAAGCTACGGCCAAATAACTCATCAAGAATATACCCAGCGGTTTACCTACTATTAATCCGAATGCAATGCCTAAACTGTAATCCTGTGTAAGCGATTGACCAATGTTGGTATCAATCAAAATGGCTGTGTTGGCTAACGCAAACAAAGGAAGAATGAAAAATGCTACCGGCTTGTGCAAGGAATGCAACAGCACATTGAAAGATGATTTTTTACTAGTGCACCCGCACGGAATTGTAAATGCCAGTAAAACGCCCGAAATTGTGGCGTGCACACCTGAATGCAGCATAAAGTACCACATAACAATACCACCAACTAAATAAGGGATTAAATTTTTTATTTTTAATCGGTTAAGTATCATCAGAATAGCGAAAATTGCTAAAGAAATGAAGAGATTAGTCCATAATATTGTTTTTGTATAAAAAAGTGCAATCACGATAATTGCTCCCAAATCGTCGATGACAGCCAATGCAGTCAGAAATATTTTGAGCGATGTTGGTACACGTTTGCCCAATAACGACAATACGCCCAGCGAAAATGCAATGTCAGTAGCCATCGAAATGCCTGCACCAGATTGCGAAGAAGTGCCATAATTGAAAGCGGAATAAATAGCGGCAGGAACAAGCATGCCACCAACGGCTGCAAAAATTGGCAACAACGCGTTTTTAATGTTTGATAATTCGCCCAAATTGATTTCGCGTTTTAATTCTAACCCTATGAGCAGGAAGAAAATAGCCATCAATCCGTCGTTTATCCAATGGATTAATGAATGTCCGCCAATTTGTACTTCCCATAATGACAGATAGTTATTACCAAAACTCATGTTCGAAATGACAATTGAAATGAGCGTACAAAATATTAAAATAATACCTCCTGATTTCTCGCTCTCAAAAAACTCCTTGTATAATTCAGTAATTTTCATAATCTATTCTATTAGTTAATTAATTTACTATTATTACAATTTAAGGCAGTGAATTGTTTAGTTTTATTCGCACAAATTTATTAAAAAAATATATATTGAGAAAATTAGAAATTGTGAAATTGTGAAATTAGAAATTGTGAAATTAGAAAAAATGGTAAATTAAGAAATTAAAAAAATATTGTTGAAATGTA
>JAKLIM010000547.1 GCA_022709605.1 Bacteroidota bacterium
CGGTTTGCCGCCGCAATCATGGATTGATCAGGAAACAGAAATTTATATATTTTCGGCAGATTATTTTGGCGATAGGGACTAGCTTGTGCCTTCCAGCAATATCAATGATCAGTAAGGGGCCGCATCCTTATTAAAAATTTAAAAATTTACTTGACAAACACAATTATAAAAATTAGAGTCAGCAATTCGCACAGAGGTGTGCTATTGTTTTTTTGCGTTCAAAATCGCAAGTGCTTGATATTAAAAATGAATCGGTCGGGAAGTTTTGCTGGCGTAGCTCAATCGGTAGAGCAGCTGATTTGTAATCAGCAGGTTGCGGGTTCGAGTCCCATCGCCAGCTCCAGTTTCGATAAACTATATGCTGGAGGGGTTCCCGAGTGGCCAAAGGGAGCAGACTGTAAATCTGCCGGCGGAGCCTACGGAGGTTCGAATCCTCCCCCCTCCACCAGATTTTTTGCTGTTTTAATTAGCGGGAGTAGCTCAGTGGCTAGAGCGTCAGCCTTCCAAGCTGAGGGTCGCGGGTTCGAATCCCGTTTCCCGCTCCAAGCTTTTAAAAGATTAATGAAGGACGAAAAGTGGCGTCAATTGTGCCCACGTAGCTCAGTTGGTAGAGCACATCCTTGGTAAGGATGAGGTCACCAGTTCAATCCTGGTCGTGGGCTCCAGTTAAGGGAGGGTTATGCGAAACAATATTATTTTGGCTTGTACGGAATGCAAGCAAAGAAATTATACAACGACGAAAAATAAACGTACCATGCAAAACCGTCTGGAGATGAAAAAATATTGTAAGTTTTGCCGTGGGCACAAGTTGCATAGAGAAACCAAATAAATTGGTATAAGTCAAACAGGCCAGTAGCTCTAATGGATAGAGCGCCGGACTCCAAATCCGGATGCTGGGGGTTCAAGTCCCTCCTGGCCTGCCAGTTTTCCCTTTTGTTGAAGGATTTGAAAAATGGAAAAGATCAAATTAATAATGCAAAAAGTAATGCAATTTTTAAGTGCTGCAAAAGCCGAGCTGAAAAAGGTTACATGGCCGGCACCAAAGCAAACAGCGGCATCCACGGCAGTTGTAATCGTTATTGTTTTCATCATGGCAATTTATTTCGGTATAATAGATTTTGGTTTGGCTAAACTTATTAAATTAATTCTAGGTTAGCAAAATGGCTTTTAAATGGTACGTTGTTCATACCTACTCTGGATATGAAAATAAAGTAAAAATGAGTTTACAGGAAAGAATTGAACTGGCCGGTGCCCAGGCGAATTTTTCCGATATTCTGATTCCGGAAGAAGATGTAGTGGAATTGATTTCGGGGGAAAAGAAAACCTCCAAACGGAAATTCTTTCCCGGATATATTCTTGTCCGGATGGAAATGAACGACGAAACTTGGCACATTGTGAAGGATACCCCCAAAGTGACAGGTTTTATCGGCAGTAAAGATAAGCCTTCGCCGATTTCGGATAAGGATGTTGAAAATTTAAAAGTTAGAATTGACGAAGGAACTTTAAAACCAAAACCGAAGTTTAAATTTGAAGTCGGCGATCATGTCAAAATTATCGATGGCCCGTTTACCAATTTTGACGGAGTCATTGATGAAGTCCGTGTTTACAGCCGAGCATTGTCAATCGACGAAGTCATACAATTATACAAATTAAATGCAGGCAAGGGGAAACCCAATTCCGTGCTGAGCAAAACAGCTGGACTTTCCAGCGGCTTGGTTGGTCACTG
>JAKLIM010000548.1 GCA_022709605.1 Bacteroidota bacterium
AATATTATTTTACGATGTCGAGTGCCGAAAAGTTGAATAATGGCGATGGACTTTGTTTTATAAATGCCCATGGCGATTTAACCGGGTTTAGGGTAAATAGAGTTGATGGACGGCGTGTTTATCCGGCTGATATGCCAAAACTGATGGAAGGAAGTTGGTTGTATCGAAATCAGGATCAGGCATTTGAAAAAATAATGAAAGGAAAAACAGCAGAGCGAAAAATAGCGTTACAAATCCTTTTTTCTGAAACTGCTAACGGTTTTTCTATCCAACTGACCGACGAAGCGGGAATTTCAGCCCTTTACGAAGTTGAATATGACAAACAACCGGCTCAAAAACCCGAAGCTGTAAATGATAATATACGAAATCAACTTTCGAAATTGGGGAATACAATTTACGAAGCTGAAAACATTGAAATTAAGCTAAATGCTCCCTGGTTTTTTCCGGCATCGGCACTGAGTGAATGGCGCAGAGTTGCTGTTGAAAAATTAGATGAAATTCGTAGTCAAAGTTATGTTCGCGAACTCCCCAAAACTCCGGTTACAGCTCAGTTTCATCAAAATAAACTTAGCTATCTGGGCAATATAACCAACCAACTTTCCGAAAACTTCTATCGGGAGCATGGTGTGGAGGAGATTCAACCCGGCTTTGAGGTAATTGCAGCTGAAGGTGTACCTTTGATGTTTACCAAGCACTGCATTAAATACGAAATGGGCTGGTGTCCGCGCGAAGGCCACAAATCAACGTTCAGGGAACCGCTTTATCTTCGAAATAACGACCAGCGTTACGAATTACGTTTCGATTGTGCAAAATGCGAAATGATGGTGGTGAAGAGTGATTGAAATTTTTTTGATATTATTCTAGTCAACTTTAATTTCTTATTTTGAAGTAAAAATCTTATATTTTAATTTGTTAAAAAAATAACGTATTTTTCTTATCACAATTTCTTAAAGATAACAGAAGTTAAAATTGATTTTATTCGCATTAAAATAGTTATTTTTGAAGATTCTAAGCAACGAATGCATTGAAATTATTTTATCAAGCCTCCAATATAGCATATATCAATTTCTTAATAAAAAAATGTTATGAGAACAAATGATATTATTCGGGAAATTCAGAGACTTCCGATCTCTAAACGAATTTATGTAGTCGAAAGAACAATTCGCTCCTTAAGAAAACAGGAGGAACAAAATGCAATGAAAATTGCAGCTGATGCATTATTTGTTGATTATAATACTGATGCTGAATTAAAATCCTTTACAAATCTTGATTACGAAGATTTCTATGAAGCAAAATGAGATTTGGTTGATTAACCTTGATCCCACAATAGGTGCAGAGATTAAAAAAACACGACCTGCTGTTATTGTTAATGACGATTCATTAGGTAAGTTGCCTTTGAAAGTGATTGTGCCCCTTACCGATTGGAAAGATCGTTATGAGATTGCTCCATGGATGATTCAAATTGAACCAAACAAAATAAACGGTTTAACCAAACAATCTGCAGCTGATTGCTTTCAAATACGTTCTGTCTCAAACGAAAGATTTGTGAAACGAATTGGTGAATTGTCTGATAAATTAATGGATGATATTCGAATTGGTATTTCAAGGGTTTTGACCATTGATTATTTATAAAATCAAATTCAAATATCTGTAAGTAACAATTTTTATACGTCCGTTTATTGAC
>JAKLIM010000549.1 GCA_022709605.1 Bacteroidota bacterium
ATATGTTTATCTGCTCCATAAACCCGTGAAAGTCACAGTAGAACTTCTCGACCTATCGGGCAAGGAGCTTTCGGTGATTGAAAGCAGGGCCATGCAGGCCGAAGGGCTGCATTTCGGCGAAGTGGTTTCATTTCGTGAAAATTTGTCGATGGGTGTTTACTACCTGAGATTCACCTTCGGCAACGAAACCTATGTGAGCAAGGTGGTGAAGATGTAGGAATTTCCATTTGGAAAGTTCAGCAGCTACGGAATTTTGAAAAAGCCGGTATTTGATTGTATAATATTCATTTATAGCGATTTGCCGCATGAAAGATAAAAAGTAAGCGAAGGCGCATATAATAGATAAGCGCAATATTGAGGATATTCACTTGTTATGCATAAGCGATACGAAACCGACAAGATTATGATAACAGAACAGAACTTTTACCTGAATTTGCAGAATTATTCCTAAATTTGAAAATTAAAGAATTAAATGAAAGACGATATTCATATACAGGTTAACAATGAAGTGCTGGTTTGGGCGAGAGAATCTCTTGCTATTACCCGAAACCAAGCTTCAGAGAAAACTGGAATATCAACAAAAAGAATCGTTCAACTTGAAGACGAAGGAAAACAACCAACTGTTGAAGAACTAAAAGAATTCTCTAAAGTATATAAACGCACGATTGCCACACTTCTGCTTATTAAACCTCCGAAAGAAAAACCATTACCTTCTGATAGGAGAACAGTTGACTCAATCGATTTAGACAATTTTCACGAAAAATCTATAATGGCTGTTCGAAAAGCCAGAGCATTGGCTACTTCGTTCATTGAACTACGTCAAGAAATGAATATTGTCGTTTCAAAGTTAAATTTTTTCGCTTCAATTAATGAGAGTCCACAAATTATCGCGAATAAACTGCGAAAACTGTTAAATCTTGACGAAATTCGAGAAATAACGAATATGAATCATGCTTTGGATGCGTATGTTGAAAAAGTTGAATCATTAGGAATTGTCGTTTTTCAGTTAAGTCTTACTCAAGACAATTTAAGAGGCTTTTCAATTACAGATGAAGTAATTCCTATTATTGCAATCAAACGAGGAGGTGAATCACCATCAGCTAAGATATTCTCACTATTCCATGAACTTGGACATATTTTATTGAATGATGGTGGTTTGTGCGATTTATCCGAACAGACCAATAGTGAAATTGAAAAATGGTGCAATGCTTTTGCAGCAGAGGTGCTTATTCCAACTAATGAATTGCTAAAAATGCAAATCGTTATTGAACAGATTCAGCAAGGAGTAAAAATATGGGCAAAAAACGATTTAATCTCGCTCGGAAATTATTTTCACGTTGGACCTTTAGCAATATTGAGAAGTTTATTGGAAAATAGGCTCACTACTGCTGCTTTTTATAACGAAAAGCACCAATCTTGGAACAAACCACAATTTGGAAAAACTAAGAATCCCGAAGGAAGAAATATCGCAAAAGAAACTATTAAAGAAAAAGGCCGAACATATATTTCATTAGCATTTTCTGCATTCGATCAAAACAGAATAGATTTAAAAGACCTATCAGACTTTTTAGGTATCAGACTTTCATACATTCCGAGGACTCGACAATTGCTAAATACTTTATAATGCAGTCACTTTTTAGTCAGGGAGACGTTATATATGTGATTGACACTAGTGGCTTAA
>JAKLIM010000055.1 GCA_022709605.1 Bacteroidota bacterium
CAAGGTATCGATAACAGCTTGCAAAACCGTAGTATTAACCCCAAGTTTTCCAAGCAAAAATTGTGTCACATCTTCTCCTTTTAATAAAATTCCTTTCATTAAATGAGGCGTTTCCACCACTTGTTGCCCTTTGCTTTGAACCAGATCAATGGCTTGTTGAACGGCTTCCTGCGATTTGATTGTAAAATTATTAAAATTCATAGTTTTTCTTAATTGTATTAAATATCATCTTTTTGTTATTTCTTATCATCATACAAAAAATTCACCATTGTTTCAAAATCGGAAATTTTGTCCGAAAAAAACTTTATTATTCTGATTAACAAGACATTATTTCATATAAAAATATTATATTTTGCAATAATGTCAGTACCTGAAATACTGGTTTTAAGAGTATATTTATACTTAAAACCAACTACAATTGCAAAGCAAATTAATGATGATTGAAATAAAATTTTGAAATTCTACATTTATCAACGATATTGGAATACCGAATATTTACACATTATTTTCATATTTGAGTAAAAAATCTTAAATTTGCAAACCAAATTCGATTGAACAATCAATTAAAAAACAATAATAAAATGAGTAACACAAAAAGAGTTTATACTTTCGGCAATGGAAAAGCTGAAGGAAAAGCTGAAATGAAAAATTTGCTTGGAGGTAAAGGAGCAAATCTTGCTGAAATGAACTTGATTGGTGTACCGGTTCCTCCGGGATTCACTATCACAACAGATGTTTGTTCTGAGTATTATTCACTTGGAAAAGATAAAGTAGTGGAACTTTTAAAACCAGAAGTTGCTGCAGCTATTGCAGAGCAGGAAATTTTAATGAGTTCAAAATTCGGCGATGTTGAAAATCCGTTGTTGGTTTCGGTTCGTTCGGGTGCACGCGCTTCTATGCCGGGCATGATGGACACCATTCTTAACCTTGGATTGAACGATGCCGTTGTAGAAGGATTAACAAAAAAAACAGGTAACCCACGTTTTGTATGGGACTCTTACCGTCGTTTCGTTCAGATGTACGGCGACGTGGTTTTGGGTATGAAACCTGAAAACAAAAACGACCACGATCCTTTTGAATTAATTATTGAAGAGATAAAAGAAGAAAAAGGTGTACATTTAGATACCGATCTTACTGTGGACGATTTGAAAGAAATGGTAGCCAGATTTAAAGCTGCCGTTAAAAAACAAACCGGTCAGGATTTTCCCGATTCAGCTTACGAGCAACTTTGGGGAGCCGTTTGCTCAGTATTCGATTCATGGATGAACGACCGTGCTATTCTTTATCGCAAGATGGAAGGAATTCCGGCAGAATGGGGAACAGCCGTTAATGTACAAGCCATGGTATTTGGTAATATGGGCGAAACATCAGCTACCGGAGTTTGTTTCAGCCGCGATGCAGCTACCGGTGAAGATATTTTTATTGGTGAATACCTGATAAATGCACAGGGCGAAGACGTGGTAGCCGGTATCCGCACACCGCAACAAATTACAAAAATAGGTTCGCAACGTTGGGCTGTTTTGGCAGGTGTACCTGAAGAAGAGCGTATTGCAAAATATCCTTCGATGGAAGAAGCAATGCCTGAAATTTATTTACAATTGGATGCTATCCAGACCAAACTGGAAAACCATTACAAAGATATGCAGGACATGGAATTTACTGTACAAGAAGGTAAATTGTGGTTCCTACAAACCCGTAACGGAAAACGTACAGGTGCTGCTATGGTGAAAATTGCTGTTGATATGCTCCGTCAGGGAATGATTGACGAAAAAACAGCTATCCTTCGCGTAGATCCTATCCGTTTGGACGAATTACTGCACCCTGTTTTCGATAAAAAAGCCTTGAAAGAAGCCAAACTGATTGCCAAAGGTCTTGCTGCTTCTCCGGGAGCTGCTTCGGGTCGCGTGGTATTCAATGCCGATGATGCTGCCGATTGGGCTTCGCACGGCGAAAAAGTAATCATGGTACGTGTTGAAACTTCTCCTGAAGATTTAGCCGGTATGGCTGCTGCTCAGGGAATTCTGACAGCCCGCGGCGGTATGACTTCTCACGCAGCTGTTGTGGCACGTGGTATGGGTAAATGCTGCGTTTCAGGTGCAGGAACATTGAAAATTGATTATGCAGCTAAAACCATGGAAGTTGAAGGTTTGGTTGTAAAAGAAGGTGATTATATTTCGTTGAACGGTTCAACCGGTGACATTTTCTTAGGAAAAGTGGGCACTTCGGAAGCTGAATTGGATGCTGACTTTGCCGAATTGATGGCTTTGGCCGACAAACACACCAAAATGGCTGTTCGTACCAATGCAGATACTCCTCACGATGCTCAGGTTGCCCGTAAATTTGGTGCTACCGGAATCGGACTTTGCCGTACAGAACACATGTTCTTCGAAGGCGAAAAAATCAAAGCCATGCGCGAAATGATTTTGGCTCCTGATGAAGCCGGTCGTCGTATTGCATTGGCTAAAATTCTGCCTTATCAACAGGAAGATTTCGAAGGAATATTCGAAGCCATGGCAGGTTGCCCGGTTACCGTTCGTTTGCTTGATCCACCATTGCACGAGTTTGTTCCTCACGATGATAAAGGTCAACAGGAAATGGCTGAAGCCATGGGCGTTTCGATAAAAGTGATCAAACAACGCGTAGATTCACTTCACGAACAAAACCCAATGTTAGGACACCGTGGTTGTCGTTTGGGAAACACATATCCTGAAATTACCGAAATGCAAACACGCGCTATTTTGGGTGCTGCTTTGGCATTGAAGAAAAAAGGGATTGTAGTTTTACCTGAAATTATGGTTCCGTTGGTTGGTATCAAATTCGAGTTTATTGAACAAGACACCATCATTCGTCAAACTGCTGCAAAACTTTTTGAAGAAAAAGGGGATAGCATTGAATTTAAAGTAGGAACAATGATTGAAATTCCACGCGCTGCATTAACTGCTGATCGTATTGCTGCGACTGCTGAATTTTTCTCATTCGGTACCAATGACTTAACTCAAATGACTTTCGGATATTCGCGCGACGATATTGCTTCGTTCCTGCCTATCTATCTCGAAAAGAAAATTTTGAAAGCCGATCCATTCCAGGTTCTTGACCAGATTGGTGTAGGTCAATTGGTTCAAATGGCAACCGAAAAAGGACGCTCAGTAAATCCTAAACTGAAAGTAGGTATTTGCGGCGAACACGGAGGCGAACCTTCATCAGTTGAATTCTGTCACCGTACAGGTTTGAACTATGTAAGTTGCTCACCATTCCGAGTGCCAATTGCACGTTTGGCTGCTGCTCAGGCTGCATTGAGAGACTAGTTATTGATATTTTTATAATTCCAACGGGAACTTTTCTGGAAATGAAAAGTTCCCGTTTTGTTTATAATTTTATAGTTTGTATAATCAGAAAAAAAAAATTGACTTTATAGCTCAATCATATTTGAATGATAAAAAATGAGTACTTTTGTAATAAATGAAATTAAATGTTCGTTATTATATAAAAAAATATTGTGGAAAAATTCTCAGGAAAAGAAATAGGTCGCAAAGATGTAATCTGGAATTACTTAGCCACATTTTTACAAATAGGTTCAGGAGTTTTGCTTTTTCCTGTTATACTTAGGATGCTTCCCACCGAAACTGTAGGCATTTGGTCAATTTTTACAGCTATTACCGGTTTGGCAAATTTACTTGATTTTGGTTTCACACCTTCTTTTACCCGAAATATAACTTATATTTTTTCAGGTGTTGGCAAGTTGGAAAAAAGCGGAATTACGATAGAAAAGTTAAATTCACACGTTAATTTTGATTTACTTGCTAACACTATTCGGGCAATGAAATGGTTTTATTCACGCATAGCCATTTTCGCTTTCATTTTGCTGATTACTGTCGGAAGTTTTTATTTGATACAAGTATTGAATAAAAATTTTCATGGCGACAAAACTCAAATTTACATCGCCTGGATCTTATTTTGTTTTATAAATACTTACAATATTTATACTTTTTATTACGATTCGTTGATGATGGGACGCGGATTGATAATGAAAAGCAAACAATTTATTATTGTAAGTCAGTTGGCTTATTTATTAGTTTCACTAGTTCTAATACTCAATGGTTTCGGACTTATTTCAATTGTAGCAGGTCAGGCCTGTGCAGTTTTAATAAAAAGAATGCTTTCAAATCAATACTTATTTACAAGCGAATTTAAAAATAAACTTAAAGAGTTTAAAACTGATAATTTCAGAGATATTGTCAAAATTATCACGCCAAATTCGATAAAATTAGGGATAACAAGTATAGGTGCTTTTTTGGTTTTGCAATCTTCCGTTCTCATTGGCTCATTGTATATTTCGCTTGAGGAGCTTGCTTCATATGGCATTACAATACAGGTTACAAATGTAATTGCGTCGCTGGCAAGTGTGTATTATTTATCTTACTTGCCAAAAGTTGCATATTTTCGCGTCGAAAATAATCTTAATAAAATTAAAGAAATTTATTTCAGATGCTTAATTCTTTTCATTTTAACTTTCATAGTAGGTGGTAGTGCTCTGATATTATTTGGAAACTGGGGATTACATGTATTAAAAGCACAAACATTTCTATTGAGTAACAGCATGATAGTTATAATTTTATTAATTACTTTTTTAGAAAAAAACCATGCAGTTGCAGGTGGATTTTTAGTTACCAAAAACGAGGTTCCCTATTTCAAGGCTGCTATTATTTCGGGGATCTCAACAGTAATTGTACTATTTGGATTAATTAAAATTGCTCATTTAGGAGTATGGGGAATGATTTTGGCCCCGGGATTGGTACAACTTGCGTATCAAAACTGGAAATGGCCTTTAGTTTTAATGAGACAATTAAATTCAAAAGAATAAATCATGGCCATAATATACGACATAAAAGATGAATTAACAGTTTCTGATAGCTGTCTGTGTTTTCTTACACCTAATGCAACAGTGCTTGAGTTTGGCTCTGCAACTGGTTATGCTACACGTTATATGATTGAAAAATACAATTGCACAGTTACATGCATTGAAAAAATTCCAGAAATGGCAGAAGTTGGGAGAAAAATTGCCCATAAGATGATTGTTGCTGATATTGAGGCTGATGAATGGGAAAACCAATTAGAAAACACTTACGATTTTATTATTTTTGCTGATGTACTTGAACATTTGCTTAATCCGGAAAAAGTTATTGCAAGAGTTATAAGGTTTTTAAATGCAGATGGTTTTATAGTAACCTCAATTCCCAACATTGGTCATAATGCAATAATAATGAATTTACGCAATGGAAAATTCAGATATACTGAAACAGGTTTGCTGGATAACACGCATATACATTTTTTTACTCGCGAAGGTATTTTTGAGATGTTTTACAAAAACGGCCTTCATTGCAAAGCTGAAGAAAATAAAGTAATTCGTCCGTGCGATACCGAATTAGAGACCTATTACATTCAAAATCCATTACTTGCTCTCTCATTAATTCAAAAAAAGGATGCACACGTTTATCGGTATGTTCAAAAATGGAGTATGAATGAACCTGAAAAGGCTGATCTATTAAATGTTGAGAAAAGAATGTCAATCAGTAAAATGGTATTAGAATTAGGTTATGATTTGGCATGTTTTGTAAAACGAAAATTTAATTTCAAAACACCAAAAATTATTACATCCGTAGTACAGAAACCTTTGGAAAACAAAGAAAAAAAACGATATGAAAAATACAATTCCTAAAGTTAGTATAATTGTACCAATACATAATGCAGGTAATCGTTTGATTAGATGTATAGATACACTTGTAAATCAAACTTTAAAGGAAATTGAGATTATTCTGATACTGGATTGCCCAACTGATGGTTCTGATCAGATTGCCAGGCAATTTGCGTTAAAAGATGAACGTATTATCATTTTGGAGAACGAAACAAATTTTCATACTGGTCGAAGCAGGAGCAGAGGATTAATGCTTGCAAAAGGTGAATATATTGGTTTTTCGGATCATGATGATTACCGTGAACTGACAATGTATGAAGAATTATATAATTGCGCAAAAAAAGAAAACTCAGATATCGTTTTGGGCATTTCTGTTTCAGTGGGTGATCAGGATGAAATTATGCTTTTTCCACCAGATTTAAATGCAAAAGATTTACAGGAATATGCATTAATAGATCTTATTAAAGGTGGAAATGACTTAACATTCACTCCAATTTCTACAAATATACACCCCAACATTTATAAAACTGAACTTATACAAAAAAACAATATTTGCTTCGTCGACACTTTAACTTGTACTCCTGAAGATCGTATATTTCAGATTATGTGTCTTTTAAATGCCAAAAATGTAAGTTTACATACTAATCACTTATACTATCATGTAATACACAAGTTAAGTACCGGACATACATCAAATTACACATCGAGCAAAACCCGCGCTTGTGGCAGAATGAAAATATTTGAATTTTTAAAATCAACAAATAATTACGAGAAATATGAAATGTATTTTTTGGAGGGAACTAAAAAAGAATTTGCTAATCTGATTATTAACGAGTTTCTGATTACAAAAAATCCATTTCATTTTTTTAAATTAATGCATACTTTAAAATCGTTTCCATTTTGCAAAATAGCTTTCCGAAACACTTCTTATTCATTGGATAAATACCATTGGTATGGAAAATCAGCCCATAAATTGGTTTCATTTTTGATGAAAATATAACATAAATAAAATTTCATTAATGCGTAAATTTATAATTTCAATTCTTTTTATTTTAAGCAGTATCTGTCTGATTTTCAGTCAGGTTTCATTACCAAAAGTTTTTTCGGACAATATGGTATTGCAACAAGGCAAACCTGTAAATGTGTGGGGTAAAGCTTCAGCCAATGAAACTATTATCATAACATTTGGCAAACAAACCGTAAAAACTACTGCAGACTTTAATGGCAATTGGTTTGTTAAGCTTAAACCAATGAAAGCCAGCACTGTACCAAAACAATTAATCATACAAGGCTTAAATACAATAACTTTCGATAATATTTTGGTAGGTGAAGTTTGGATTTGTAGCGGTCAATCAAATATGGATTATCCGCTTGATGTAAGAATGACCAATTACACTGTTACCGACGCTAATTATGCTATATTAAAACAAGAACTAAATGCTCCCAAAAATCCGTTGATACGGTTTTTGTATGTAGAAAAGAAGTTTGGAACAGAAATAGCGACAAAAGGTTGGCTTGAAAGTTCTGACACAACTTTAAAATATATTGCTGCAAGTGGATACTTTTTTGCAAAAGAATTAGCCGAAAAATTAAAAATCCCGATAGGAATTATTTCAAATGGTTGGAGAGGAACCCAAATTGAAAACTGGACTCCGGTTTGGGCTTACGAACAATCACCTGTTTATAATGAAGTTGCAAAAGACCCGAATTTTATTATCGACACCGAACATCCGGGTGACAGATTTGAAAGTATGATGAAACCAATCATTCCTTTTTCGGTGAAAGGATTTCTTTGGTATCAGGGAGAATCGAACTGCATGGCACATGATAGTTTGAAATACACTTATAAGTTCAAAATGTTTACCGATGCATATCGCAAACTATGGGACGATAATAAAATGGCGTTTTATTATGTTCAGCTTGCACCATTTTATTACTCAAAACTAAAAAACAATCCTTTCAATCAAGATGAATATTTATTGCCATACACCTGGGAAGCTCAATTAAAATGTTTGAAAATACCTTATACTGGAATGGTGGTAACAACTGATATAGGTGATTTAAACGATATACATCCAGGCAACAAGTGGGATGTTGGTAAAAGATTATCATATTGGGCTTTGGCCAAAGATTACGGCAAAAAGATAACTTATTCGGGTCCAATTTATGATAAATTGAAAATTAAAAAGGAAAAAATTGAACTCTCCTTTAAATATACAGAAGATGAACTTATAAGCATTGACAATAAGGAACTAACCTATTTTACAATAGCAGGTGCTGATCGCAAATTTCATTCTGCAAAAGCTTATATTAATAAAAATAAAGTAATTGTTAGTTCTGATAAAGTAAAAAATCCAGTTGCAGTGCGTTTTGCGTGGATCGAAAGTGCTCAACCCAATTTATTTAATTCAGATAAATTGCCAGCATCGCCTTTCAGAACAGATAATTGGTAGCTAATCATTTATTTCCCTTTTTTCTTTTGTCCCCGTGTTTTGGGTTTACCATATTTCAAGCGCATTCCTTCAGCACGACGGATTTTCATATTCACTTTTTTGTTTTTGTCTTTCTTTTCGTGAAAAGCTTCTCCACCTTCTTCTTTTTTAGGAATGGCAACCAACGAATTTTTCATCGAAACCTGAGGCATTTCATATTCAGTGAGTTCGGTTGATATTTCGACCTCTTCGGGCATTTTCATCATCGGAATTTTTATTCCCATTAATTCTTCAATACTTTTTCTGTAATCAGCATCTGTTTTAGTAATAAAAGCCAGCGCAACTCCCTTTTTATCAGCACGTCCGGTACGACCGATGCGGTGCATATAACTTTCAGGAATTTCCGGAATATCATAATTCACCACATGCGTTATATCATCAAAATCGAGTCCGCGGGCGACAATATCGGTAGCAATTAAAACCCTTAATTCGTTGGCATTAAATGCTCTGAATGCTTCGAAACGATAATTTTGCGATTTATTGGAATGAATAATGCCAATACTTTCAGGGAACAAAGGCGAAATTCTTTCAAAAACATCATCTGCCAGTTTTTTGGTTGAAACAAATACCAGCACTTTTGCAAAATCCGGATTTGTTTTCAAAAGGAAATCAAGCAGATTAATTTTAGTATTGAAATTGGGCACTTTAATGCCGACCTGTTTAATATTTTCGAGTGGAGTACCTGTTCGGGCAGCTTCAATTTCCAACGGATTATCGAAAAAATCGGCAATAAATACTTTCAGTTCATCGGTAATGGTGGCCGAAAACATAAGGTTCTGACGATTCGTGGGTAATAAATCGATGATACGAACCAACTGCGGACGAAAACCCAGACTCAACATTTCGTCCACTTCGTCGATAATAAAACGCTTTACAGCACGCAATTTCAACGAACCGTTTAACACAAAATCGAGCAAGCGACCGGGTGTGGCAACAAGCACATCCAAACCAGCCCTTACAAGTGGCGTTTGCTGTATCATATTTACGCCTCCATAAACTCCCGCCACACGAATATTCATGTATTTTGCCAATTTTTCTACATCTTCAACTACTTGCAGTACAAGTTCGCGGGTTGGTACAATAACAAGTATGGTGGGGTGTTTATCTTTGGTAAATTTCCACTGACGCAAACAGGGCAACAAATATGAAATGGTTTTACCGGTTCCGGTTTGTGCAATACCCACCACATCACGACCCGACATGATAACCGGAAAAGCTTTTTCCTGAATCGTAGTGGGTTGAACTATTTTTAAATCGTTGAGAGCATTTATTAATGGAGTATTAATATTGAAATCGGAAAATTGCATTTTATAATGATTTGAATTTGAGTGCAAAGATAACTATTATTTACCATAAAATCATTTACTATTTACAATATGTTAATTATCAAATAATTAAACTGCACACAAAATATAATTGCTTATGGAGCTAACCTTACTATTTTCCAGGTTTCATTTTCGTCTTTTGAGAAATGCAATCTGTCGTGTAAACGGTTTGGGCGACCCTGCCAAAACTCGAAAGTCAATGGACGCATAAGATAACCTCCCCAATGTGAAGGCTTTGGAACATAGTCACCAAATTTATTTTTAAATTCCTCAAATCGTAGATCCAGAACATCATGGTTTTCAATAATTTGACTTTGTGCTGATGCCCACGCTCCCAACTGACTATCGAGCGGACGGGATCCGAAATATTCGCGGGCAGATTCCACATCCGTTTTCTCAACAATTCCGGTTATTCGTACTTGTCGCTCCACATTGTGCCAGAAAAACAACAACGAAACTTGCTGATTTCCGGCCATTTGATTCGCTTTATTTCCTTCGTAATTGGTGTAAAACACAAATCCTTCGTCTGTTAATTCTTTCAATAAAACCACCCGTGAGTGTGGCTGCATAAATTCATCAACGGTTGAAAGTACCATTGCAGTAGGTTCAGGTTGTTCCTTTTCGATGGCTTCGTGCATCCATTTTTTAAATTGTTCAAAAGGATGATGCAAAACATCCGCTTCGTTCAATGTTCCAAAATCATATTGCTTCCGTATATCTCTTAACATGGTTTTATTTACAATTTACAAATTTACAATTTACAATTTCCTTTTTATCTTATTTTCTCAATTTCTTAATTTCTTAATTTCCTATTTTCCTATTTTCTTAATTTCTCATTTACAACAAAATTTTTAATTGGTGTAAAAATGATATTTATTATCGTATTTTTCTTCATCTTTTTATGTTTTCAGAACAATAAGTATCAGAATGTAAACAGAACACTTCAGGGTGAATTTTGTTTATATCTTTTTGCTGTTTTATTCCCTTTTCTGAAAAGAATAGGCTACTTTTGTGGTCTTAAATCAATTAAATTTCATATCAATGAAAGACATGCTAAAAGCCAGACATATAGGCATTTCGGAGAAAGAGGAAGCTTCAATGCTTCAGGAAATCGGTGTAAATTCGCTCGACGAACTAATTACTCAAACCATTCCTGCCAATATTCTACTCTCCGAACCTCTCGAACTTCCCGAAGCGTTGACAGAACGTCAGTACGCAGAACACATCAAAGAAATTGCTTCAAAAAATAAACTTTACACGTCTTATATCGGACAGGGTTGGTACGACACTTGCACACCTGCTGTAATTCAACGCAATATATACGAAAACCCTTCGTGGTACACCTCGTACACGCCGTATCAGGCTGAAATTTCGCAGGGTCGTCTCGAAGCGTTACTGAATTTTCAGACTGCTGTTTCGGATTTTACCGGACTTCCATTGGCAAATGCATCCTTGCTCGACGAAGCAACGGCAGCTGCCGAAGCAGCTACAATGATGTTCAATCTCCGCAGTCGCGAACAGGTAAAATCAGGCGCCAACGTACTTTTTATAGATGAAAATATTTTCCCGCAAACAATGGCCGTAATTAAAACCAGAACAAAAGTTCAGGGCATTTTATTGGAAATTGGAAATTGGGAAAATATCAAATTAAGTGATAAATGTTTTGGTGTTATTTTACAATATCCCAATTGTAATGGAAATATTGAAAATTATGCCGATTTTGTGACTGCTGCACATGCTTCGAACTGCAAAGTGGCAGTTGCTGCTGATATTTTAAGCCTTTCATTGCTCACACCTCCGGGCGAATGGGGCGCTGATATTGCTTTTGGTTCGACACAACGCTGGGGAATTCCGATGAACTTTGGCGGTCCATCGGCAGCTTATTTTGCAACGCGCGATGAATTTAAGCGGGACATGCCCGGACGAATTATTGGTATCAGTAAAGATGCAAACGGCAAACCCGCTTATCGCATGGCACTGCAAACCCGCGAGCAACACATCAAACGCGAGAAAGCTACTTCGAATATCTGTACTGCTCAGGCTCTATTGGCTTCAATGGCAGGCATGTACACCGTTTATCATGGTGCTCAAGGCATTAAAAATATTGCACAACGAATTCATGCCATTGCGACATATATCAACGAAATTCTTCCGGTTTACGAATTCACACAGGAAAATGAGAATTTTTTCGATACCCTGAAAATTAGTTTACCTGAAAATATTTTAGTTGAAGATTTCAAAAAAATAGCGTTAGACTATGAAGTGAATTTTCATTATTTTGAAACAGGTGAAATTGGAATCAGTTTTGACGAAACAACCGACATTGATGATGTAAACACCCTGATCGAAATCTTCGCTACGGCAGCCAATAACAATGCTGTTTATGCGGATGAAAGTGATATCGAAGGACTTCAGTCTTTTGATGACAATTTGGAACGCAAGTCGGATTACCTTACTTTTGAGGTTTTCAATCAATATCATAGCGAAACAGAAATGATGCGCTATATCAAAAAATTAGAACGGCGCGATATTTCATTAACACATTCGATGATTTCGCTTGGTTCGTGTACCATGAAGTTGAATGCAGCATCGGAAATGTTTCCGTTGAGCTTTCCTGAATTTAACGCCATTCATCCACTTGCTCCGAAAGATCAGACCGAAGGATATAACGAACTGATTATTAACTTAGAAAGTTATTTATCAACAATAACCGGTTTTGCTGCTTGTAGCCTGCAACCCAACTCGGGTGCTGCCGGTGAATTTGCCGGATTAATGACCATAAAATCCTATCTCGAATCACTCGGACAAACTCAACGCAAAACTGTATTGATTCCCGCATCCGCTCACGGAACGAATCCCGCTTCGGCAGCACAAGCCGGACTCGATATTGTGGTTGTGAAATGCGACGAAGGTGGAAATACTGATCTGACCGATTGGAAAGCCAAAGCCGAAGCCAACAAAGAAAATTTGCTGGGATGTATGATCACTTATCCGTCGACACACGGGATTTTTGAAGGTACAATAAAAGAAATGTGCAGCATTATTCACGAAAACGGCGGTCAGGTTTATCTCGATGGTGCCAACATGAATGCACAGGTAGGATTGACAAATCCGGGAACCATTGGCGCTGATGTTTGTCACCTGAATTTGCATAAAACATTTGCCATTCCTCACGGTGGTGGCGGTCCGGGAGTTGGACCCATTTGCTGTGCAGCACATCTTACCCCATTTTTACCAAGTAAAGAAAATGGCCTGAATACCGTAGCTTCAGCTCCTTACGGAAGTGCCGGTGTTTTTCCGATTACTTACGGTTATATCCGGATGTTGGGTGAAGAAGGTTTAACAGCTTCGACAAAATACGCTATCCTGAATGCCAATTATCTGGCTGAAAAGCTGAAAGACAGTTACGGAGTACTTTACACCGGCGTAAATGGTCGTGTTGGTCATGAGTTAATTTTGGAAGCACGTAACTTTAAAGCCACTTCGGGTGTATCCGAAACCGATATAGCTAAGCGCCTGATGGATTATGGTTTCCACGCTCCTACCCTGTCATTTCCAGTGCATGGAACGCTGATGATTGAGCCAACTGAAAGTGAATCGCTGGCTGAACTCGATCGTTTTGCACAAACTATGTTGCAGATTTATGCCGAAATAAAAGAGGTAGAAAACGGTACAGCCGACAAAACAGATAATGTACTACTGAACGCTCCACACCCTGAATACGCCATTGTATCGGAGGAATGGAATCACGCTTACAGCCGCACCAAAGCTGCTTACCCAACTGCCTGGGTTGCCGAAAACAAATTCTGGATGAATGTAGCTCGCGTAGATAATGCCTTTGGTGACAGGAATTTAATGTGTACTTGCAGGCCAACAAGCGATTGGGAATAAAAACCCCTAGCCCCTTCCCGTCCCGAGACTTCGGGACTTCGGGAGGGGAATAAGAAAAACCCCGTTTTGTAATTTGCAGAACGGGGTATTTAGTTTTGAAGAATGAAATAAATTTTTAATTTTGTGGTTTAATATTTAATTATCAAAGTTTATTATACTCTCATTTTCTTAATTTCTTATTTTCTTATTTTCCTAATTTCCTAATTTCTTATTTTCTTATTTTCTCAATATTAAATTCACAATTAACCTATTTTATAATGGATGAATATTTAACGAATGTTGCTTGTATCGAATTGATTTTGAATCATACCACTAAACGTATTTATTTAAACGATAAGCGTTTGCAAGGAAATAAAATCAATTGCATGTTTCTTTATTCTTCAACAGAAGATGTGGTCGTTTTATCGCCATTTTCTGAAGAAATGATAATGCAAATTCACGAAATTGGTGAAATAAGTTTATCATTGAATTTAACCAACAAAAATAATTTGCAGATAATTAAAGAGTTGGATTTTTCTGAAATGACCTTTACCACTGAATCGAAAAAATTCAAATATTGCAAGGTGAATGAGGTACTGAATCTTGAATCATCCTATTTCGATTGTTCGTTGCCGGAGAGCAAATGGAACTATAAACTACTGTTGTATGTTTGTTACCAAACCGGTAAAAAAGCAGCAGACAATGAATTAACTTTAGAAAAATCAATAACTTGCACCGTTCCGCTCACCAAAGAAACTGAAGATATTTGT
>JAKLIM010000550.1 GCA_022709605.1 Bacteroidota bacterium
CCAACGCGATAATAAACAAAACAACATCATAACCCTGCTTCGCACCACGAGTGCAAAAACGCGCGCCACCGCGACTCTGAGGCAACGCCACATACCGCCGAACGTTATAGCCAATGCTGATACGCTATCAACTCAACTAATTGAATTTAACCCCCAAGTAAAAGACTTATTATAAGTGCTTTACAAAATTGTTGAAAAATACTTGTCTTTTTCGTGTCACAAATTGACTAGTTCAGACACGTACTAGAAATGAAACAATACTAACTGCCTCAAATCTTAATTTAATATGAGAACAAATCCCATCCTAATCCCAGTACTCTTTGTTATATTAACTTGCTGTTGTAAAGATCCTGTAGATCAAGAAACAGGAAAGTCAACCGCTGTATTTAATCCTTTAAAGACATATGGTACATTAGTTGATATCGATGGCAATATTTATAAAACTATTACAATCGGTGAACAAACTTGGATGGCCGAAAATCTACGAACCACCCATTATCAAAATGGAGACCCAATTCCTAATGTAAAAAATCCTTCAAGTTGGGGAAGTCTTGCTACAGGCGCTTACTGCACCTATAATAACACAACCAATCCAGATAGTATTGCGACGTTTGGATTTCTTTATAACGGATTTACCATTGTTGACAATCGAAATATTGCACCAAAAGGTTGGCATGTGCCCACTGATGAAGATTGGGATAAGCTTCAGACATTTGTTGCTGAAGGAGAAGCAGAAACTACCTCCACAGGAAATGGAGTAGCTGGAGGAAGACTTAAGGAAGCTGGTGACCTTCACTGGGGATTTGCAAATCATGCAGATAATAGAAGCGGATTCACTGCCATGCCTGGTGGTCAAAGGAGTGTATCAAACACGGGGATTGAAATTATTGGCACTTTTCAATATATAACATATTTTGGGTGCTACTGGTCTTGCACTTCTGTTTATCCCAATAATTTACTTGTCCGATTAATGGTTCCTGACTTTGTTGGAATTTCAAGAGGGCAACTTTATTTGTCATATGGGAATTCCATTAGATGCGTTAAAGACAATTGACTTCAAGTTTATTCTTCCAAAATAATAACTAAACCGCACAAAAAATGAAAAAAACCATCATTCTCTCAATAACAATGCTATTCTTGATTTTTCAACATGGCATTACTCAAAATTTAACGACAACTGTCACTGGAGCAAAAGTAACAGGGAATTTAATTTATCCTCTTAAGGCAACTGGCAGCCTGCAGTTTACAGTTAAAGTAAAGAATAACGAAACTGCTCCTAATGGAAATACATACTCAGTATCCATTGATAAACCTGGAATGTTTCCATTTGATAGCTGGGTTGCAATAGATTACAATTCACAAAGTATCGCGCCACAAGAAACAAAGAGCTATCTGCTTACTTTAACTATTCCTCCTGATCAAGCAGATAACGATTATTTATTACCAATTAATTTAACTGCCAATCTCTCTGGTGTTCAACATCCTGTTTCCGGAAAATTAATGACTATTATAGTCGATAATTCCCAACCTGATTTTTCAGTAATTAACTCAAGTTGCTAGCTATAACAATATACAACAATGATTTGCGATCTCGAAAAACGACTGATATCAACAGATTGCCCGGGGTTTTCAACCTTGGGAAGGTGATGTGCTTGCGTAAATACGGG
>JAKLIM010000551.1 GCA_022709605.1 Bacteroidota bacterium
CCTTCCGAACTGATATTTGATGACTTCGAGGATATGCTATTCGCACATCACCCGGTCGGTCACAATATTTTGGGAAAGATAGAATTGCTCGAAAAATACACAACTTCGGATGCTGTTAATTTTACAGCAAAACATTACAGACCCGAAGAAATGGTTTTTTTCTCACTAGGAAATATCAATTTTAAAACCTTAATTCGTTGGGCCGAAAAATATTTAACGCCCGAAAGTTCTAACTCAGAAAAATATCAACGTTTTGCACCCGGAAATTACAGTGTATCTAAAAAAGAAATCAAGAAAAAAACTTTTCAAACGCATTTTTTAATGGGTAATCGGGCTTACGACCTGCATCATCCAAAAAGAATGGGTTTGTATCTGTTAAATAATATTCTTGGCGGTCCGGGCATGAATAGTTTGCTGAACCTGTCGTTGCGCGAGAAGCATGGTTTGGTTTACAATGTTGAATCTTCGTTTCAGCCTATGACCGATACAGGCATGTGGACAGTATATTTTGGATCGGACAATGAAAATGCGGCACGATGTGAACAATTGATTCATAATGAGTTGCTAAAGTTGAAAGATCGAGCACTTTCAGAAAACGTGTTGAAAAAGTACAAACTTCAGTTGATGGGACAAATGGCCATTTCGTCGGAACAAAAAGAAAACATGGCGCTGAGTATTGGAAAAAGCTTTTTGAGATATGGAAAAGTGGATGACATGAGCATTCTGCGACAAAAAATTGAATCGATCACTGCTAATCAGTTGCAGGAGATTGCCAACGAGATTTTTGATGAACGTATGATAACTGTATTGAAATTTGTTTAAAAAAATAAAGCTAAAATTGTGACAGAAGAAGAATATATATTGGCACATTCGGATGCTGAGCCCGATTATCTGGCTTTAATCAATCGAAAAACGCACCTGAAAATGATTAATCCGCGCATGATGTCAGGACATTTGCAGGGTAGGGCATTGTCGATGTTTTGCAGCATGATAAAACCCGAACGGATACTCGAAATTGGTACATTTACCGGATATTCGGCTTTGTGCATGGCCGAAACATTAAGCGAAACCGGTGTAATTCATACCATTGAACGCGATGATGAACTGGAAGATTTCATAATGGAAAATTTTGAATTATCGGGACTTGCAACTAAAATCAAATTGCATATTGGTGATGCAATCGATGTTATTCAAAAGTTGGACGACACGTTCGATTTTGTTTTTATAGATGGTGATAAAAGGGAATATGCCGATTATTATGATGCTGTTTTTCCGAAAGTGCGGAACGGCGGTTTTATCCTTGCTGATAACACACTTTGGGATGGAAAAGTGTTGAAAAATGTGAGTTCAAACGATTCGCAAACCATTGAAATTATGCGATTTAATGACAAAATTGCGCGAGACAACCGCATTGAAAAAGTGATGCTGCCACTGCGTGATGGATTGACAATTATCAGGAAAAAATAACTTTTCAAACTTTTCAAACTTTCAAATTTTCAAACAAAATATAATGTATATTTACGAATTAGAATTTAAAGTCCGCGATTACGAATGTGATTTACAGGGAATTGTAAATAATGCGGTGTATCAGAATTATCTGGAACATACGCGTCATGAGTTTTTGCTCGAAAATAATGTGAGCTTCGATAAA
>JAKLIM010000552.1 GCA_022709605.1 Bacteroidota bacterium
CATTTTTCAAAAATGAATGATGAAGAAATCCAAAAAGTTGAAACAATGGTCAATCGCAAGATACGCGAGAATTTACTGTTGGACGAAAAACGTGATGTAGCCATTGAAGATGCTCAAAAAATGGGTGCCATGGCTTTGTTTGGTGAAAAATATGGTGAAACTGTTCGTGTGATTCAGTTCGGAAGTTCGGTGGAACTTTGCGGTGGAACTCACGTAAACGCTACCGGTAATATTGGTATGGTGCGTATCGTTGCTGAATCGTCTATTGCAGCCGGTATTCGTCGTTTGGAGGCCATTACCGGAAAAGCTGTTGAAAAATTAATCGACGAACAGCAGGATTTTATTTCTGATGCCCGCGAATTTTTCAACAATACCCCGGATTTAATGTCGGCCATTCAAAAATCAATTGAAGAAAATAGCGATTTGAAAAAACGTGTAGAAGATTTCATGCACGAAAAAATTATGAACCTGCGCGATATTCTTATTGAAGAAGCTATTGAAATAAATGGAATTAAAGTAATTAGCGTTGAAGCCGAGTTACCGGTAGATGCAGTAAAAACCCTCGCGTTCCAGATAAGAAACAAGATTAGCGAGAAACTATTTTTTGTTGCAGGTTGTGTATTCGACAGTAAACCATCGATAACCGTTTTAATTTCTGATGATTTGGTTGTAAGTGGACTTAATGCTGTAAACATTGCCCGCGATGCTGCCAAAGAAATTCAGGGAGGCGGTGGCGGACAACCATTCTTCGCAACTGCCGGCGGTAAAAATCCGGATGGAATAAAAAGAGCGATTGAAAAGGCATTGGAAACAGTGAAATAATTAACCAAAAAAAGAGGAAAACCCAAAACCGGATTTTCCTCTTTTAATGTTGAGATATTTAATTTGTTATTTTCCTAAAATATATCGTACGCCAAGACAGAAACCATCACCAACAAAACCATTGTGGTTATAAGCTCCAAACTGAAAACCGGGACGCCAGTCAAGTGAAAGTCTTAATGGTATATTAAAGTCGTACTGAATTCCTAACTGACCTAAAATTGAAACGGGAATATAAGTTTTGCTTAAATAAGAATTAAAACCAACAGCTGCACCACCACCATAATACCAGGCAAGATTATCGGTAACCGAAGATAAATCTTTTACCCATTGATACATTCCTGAAACAGAAAGTGTTGTATAGTAACCAAAATAACTGCGGAAACCCGCACCTAATTCAATACGATTTGTACTGTTTAATCCTTTTTGATAAGATAGCTCTGTAGGATAACCAAATCTAAGACCGATTGTACTTCCTTCTGCCTGAGCAAATAATGCAGTTGACATGCTCAAAACTAATGCAAGCGATAAAATAATTTTTTTCATACTTTTACTTTTTAAATTATTAATTATTAGTGATAAATAAGAATCTATGTTAATGCAAAAATAAGTAAGTTTTCCATATAATCATACTTTTTTTGAAAAAAAAGTACGATTGAATTTCGTAGAATACAAAGTTATTTTGATTGATTTTCTAACGCGAAACGAAAGCAGGTTCTAATATATCGTATTGCCGAGAATGAATAAGTGCAAAGTTGAACCTATACCCCAAATAGCTTGTGTTTTTATCGAAAATGATTAATAATATAAATATT
>JAKLIM010000553.1:0-1388 GCA_022709605.1 Bacteroidota bacterium
TTCGCCATCTTTTTGACTAAATGAAAATTTTGAATTCCGGGCTATGACAGTCAGAAATTCCTGAGTTTTATTCAGCGTTGGTGTTGAACCAGATATGGGATTTTGAGTTGTTGGTCGAGCAGGAATTTTAAATGACCATCGCCACAATTCTTCACCGCGATAATCGATGGCTGTTAAGTACAATGCATCTGCTTGTGGGTCAATATTGGTGTTCAGATTTAGTTTTCCTGATCCATGAGGTGCAATGTCAAGTCCTTTTATTTCTCCTTGTTTCAATATTTTTATTGCAGATTTTTTATCGCTGGCTGTTGGAAATTTCACTTGTTTCCACACAAATTTACAAGTATTGGTATTCAGAAAATCGTAGCGGTTTTCTATGGTAAAAATACCGTTGAAGTTTTGATCAATACTTTTTTCAACAACTTGTACTGGACTCCAGATTTGTTTTACGGTATAAAAACTACCTTCTTTTTCGTGATGTGGTCCAACAATTCCATCTGCTCCCCAATTTCCCTGATTGTCAATCATACCGTTCATATCCACACGTTTCACACCTTCGTCGGCCAGCACCCAAAGAAAAGCACCGGCACAACGCGGATGTTTGCGCATCATTTCCCAATAATCGTACAATCCGGCACCGTGACCGCCGTCGTACAAACCGTGTAAAATTTCTGTAGGCATAAAAATCTCCGGTTTGCGCAAGTGATCCTGAGTTTCGCCGTACGAGCGATAATGCATGGTTTCGAAGCCTCCAAAGTTGCCCTGAGGATGAATAACCGGACGTTTTTGCAAGTCGTATTTATGAAACTCACCATCCAACTCAGTATTCCAACCCTTTTCATTGCCATTGCTCCACCAGATGACAGAAGGATGATTTACATCACGCTCCACCATTTCTTTTACCAGCTTCACTCCGGTTGGCGTATCGTACTTTCCATGCCAGCCTGCCAGTTCATTTTCAACATACAATCCAAGCGAATCGCAAGCATCCAAAAACTCAGGATCGGCCGGATAATGTGAGAGGCGAACTGCGTTATTATTCATGCTTTTGATGAGCAGCACGTCTTCAATGTTTTTTGCTTTGGAGAGTGTGCGACCTGTTTCGGGACGGAAACTGTGGCGATTTACACCTTTTATCAATACTTTTGTTCCGTTGATATAAAGTCCATCCGACGGACGTACATCCACGGTTCGGAAACCAAATTTCTCGGTAATGCTATGTAAAACAGTTCCGTCAGTTGAAAGCAAAGCGACCTGAGCGGTATATCGATTCGGAGTTTCAGCAGTCCACAACAAAGGATTATTTATTTTTAAGTCCAAAGTTGTCCAGTCGCCGGCTGATTTTATGGTAGATGTACTTTCAGCAACTTTTTTGTTTTTTGCATCAA
>JAKLIM010000553.1:1398-1634 GCA_022709605.1 Bacteroidota bacterium
TGGCTCCTTCCAATGCACGATTCAGGTAACAATTGGCAGAAAACGAACCGCCGGCTTTGGCATCAATCGTTAATTGTGAAATGTGGGTTGCAGGTTTTATCTCCAAAAATACCGGACGGAAAATTCCCCCGAAGTTCCAGTAATCGGCACGACGTTCGGCCAGGTTTACGCCTGCATTGGTGCTTTCTTTGCTGACAGTTACTTCCAGCAGATTCTTTTTTCCATATTTCAATCTA
>JAKLIM010000554.1 GCA_022709605.1 Bacteroidota bacterium
GCGATTACGACAAAACCATTTATTACAATACTTTTGACGTAACTTCTTACCTGAAAAAAGGCGAAAATGTATTCGGAGTTTTGCTGGGCAATGGTTTTTATAATGCACAAGGCGGTAGATATAATAAACTAAAAGTTTCGTTTGGTGCTCCAACGCTGCTTTTCAAAACCATTATTCGATATACTGATAATTCTACTGAAGAAATTGTTTCGGACGGAAGATGGAAATATACCTTTAGCCCGATAACTTACAATGACATTTATGGTGGCGAAGATTACGATGCCCGTTTGGAACAAAAAGGTTGGAACAAAGCGGGATTTAATGATGATAGCTGGAAAGCTGTTGTTATTCAAGATGCTCCGAAAGGCAAACTGATAGCGCAGAAAGGTTATCCAATTAAAATAATGGAGAAATTGAATTTTGAAAGAAAAAAAGTCACTTATTTATTCCGCGACAGTCTCGGGAAACTCACCAAAACTCCCCCTTTAGGGGGTCGGGGGGTCTCTGTCATGGTTTTTGATATGTACCAGAATTTAGCCGGTTTTCCTGAAATAATTGTGAATGGTAAAAAAGGCGATTCGATAATCCTTTTTGTGGGCGAATCAGTTTTCCCGGAAGGTGTTGTAGATCAACGCCAAACCGGACGACCTCATTTCTATACTTATATTCTGAAAGGCGAAAAAGACGAAACCTGGCATCCGCGTTTTTCCTATTACGGATTCAAATATATTCAGGTGGAAGGTGCCGTGCTGAAAGGTGATAAAAATCCACGAAAATTGACTGTTTTAAAAGATATAAAATCGTGCTTTGTGTTCAATTCAGCACCGCAAATATCCACCTTCGAATGCTCGAATGAACTATTTAACAAAACACATGTATTAATTCAGAAAGCGATTCAGAGCAATATGCAGGGCGTTTTTACCGATTGTCCGCAACGCGAAAAACTGGGCTGGATAGAGCAATTGCATTTAAACGGACCGGTGTTGCTGTATAATTATGATTTGGTGGATTTTTTACCCAAAATAATGCAGGATATGGTTGATGCGCAACAACCCGATGGTTCCGTTTCATCTATTGCACCCATGTATAATTTTTTTGGCAATAAAAATGGATTTGACGAATTTGGCGTTTCGCCCGAATGGGGAAGTTCCATTTTGATTATGCCATGGATGTATTACGAATTTTATGGCGATTCGTCGCTTATTGTGAATAATTACCAACCGATGCGCCGCTGGGTGGATTACCTGACAAGTCGTGCCGATAATCATGTTTTGTCATTCGGGTTGGGTGATTGGTACGATTACGGTAACTTCAAAGCGGGATATTCGCGCAATACGCCAGTGCCATTTGTGGCTACTGCTTATTATTTTTATGCGTTGAAATATTTAATAAAATCGGCTGAATTAGTTGGCAATAAATACGATGCTTTTCATTATGCTGCATTGGCCGAAGAAGTCCGAAAAATACTGAACACCAAATTTTTCAATGCCGAAACCAAACAATATGCTACCGGCAGTCAAACAGCAAATTCAATGGCCGTTTACATGGAAATTGTAGCGCCCGAAAATCGTCAGGCTGTGTTGGATAATCTTGTAAAAGATATAAAAACACACGGGAATCGGCTTACAACG
>JAKLIM010000555.1 GCA_022709605.1 Bacteroidota bacterium
CTAACAAACGTCCATCTTTAGACCAACCACCATGAGCCATTAACAGAGAATACATTTGAAGTGCGCGCAATCCGTACGCTTCTCCTTTTAATCTGTCATTGTACATTTTACGAATTTTTTCGTCTTTAGCCCATACAACTTTATCCACATTATCAATAAAAATATTAATGTATTGAATAGCGTTTTTACGAGCCTGCCATTGCGATGTCGGGTCAAAATTCGAAGTCCAGTTACCAGTAGCCATTTTTAAATAGTTATTGGCGTTATCATTAGTCACTGCGTCGTCTGTTGCCACATCTGTATCCGGATTCGATGAATATGGAAGAAGAATGTAAGCATTAGCTAATATTCCCTGCGCATAAGTCGGTTCAGCATACATAGCCTCAAGCGATCGAATATTTTCTATCTCAGGAGTGAACATATCTTCGCACGAGGCAAAGAATGGTATAAGAATCAAAAATTTTATTATTTTTTTCATAACTTACTACTATTTAATTAAAATAATACTTTTACACCTACATTGTAGAACCTGGCTTGAGGAGCAGATGTTGTGTTTAACTCCAACACTTTTCTTTCCTTCGATATGGTTAACAAGTTTGATCCACTGATATAAGCCGAAACTTCACTCATGAAACTATTTTCCAATATACTTTTAGGAAAATCGTAGGTCAACTGTAATTTTGACACATTAAAACGGTCTGTTTTATAAAGCCAGAAATCTGAATTTCTGAAGTTATTAGAACCTGTAAGTGTTGTCAAACGAGGATATGTTGCAGTTTCTTTAGTCGCTTCGGTCCAACGGTCGCGAACAACTTCAGAATACTTACCGTTACCATAAACCCAATAGTATGAACTGTTTTTCATTGCCATTGATCCAAATCCACCGGTTCCTAAAGCGAAGAAGGTAAAGCCTTTATATTTAGCTGTGAGGTTAACACCTAATGTTAATGGTGCACCATACCAACCACCACGACCTAAATAAACTTCATCTTTATCGTCAATAATATTATCAGCATTCTGGTCAACATATTTAAGATCACCCGGTTTGATAATACCACCAAATTTTTGACTTGGCGAATTAGTTACATCAGCAGCATCAACAAACATTCCGACAGTTTGTAATCCCCAAACGCCGTCAATTTGTTTGCCTGTACGATTTTGATAAGCATATTGAAAATTCTCATCACGTTTGGTTGCTTCAGTACTATAATATGTTGCGGCCAAACCTAAGTTGAAATCAACACTACCAACTCGTTTTTTGTAATTTAAATTCAAATCAAAACCTGTACGCTTATTATTATTAAAATTAGTATAAGGCACAAAAGATGCAGTTGGGTAATATGTACTGAAATAACTTGGATAAATAGTTGTTGGAGTAATAATCAAACCCTCAACAGAATTAACAAAAAACGATGCATCAGCAGTTACACTGTTGTTAAACATTGCTGCTCTTGCGTTTACCGAAAATTCTTTTCTTTTGATGTATGTCAGGTCTTTATTAGCGCCACGTACAATATTGGTTGAACGTTCAGAAGCTCCATCATACCATCCCCACCAAGCACCGGCAGCCTGATTGTAATTTGCTTCATACATATAGTAATTAGCAATATCGATATCAGAATTCAAAA
>JAKLIM010000556.1 GCA_022709605.1 Bacteroidota bacterium
GTTTACCTGACTTAATTAATGAAGGAAATCTTGGCTTGATAAAAGCAGCTCAACGTTTTGACGAGACTCGCGGGTTTAAGTTTATCTCTTACGCTGTATGGTGGATTCGTCAATCTATCTTGCAGGCTTTGGCCGAACAATCGCGAATTGTACGTTTACCTCTGAATCAGGTGGGTTCATTGAACAAAATCAACAAAGCATTTTCGAAATTTGAACAGGAAAACGAACGTCGCCCATCGCCCGAAGAATTGGCTGAGCAATTAGACATTCCGGTTGATAAAATAACCGATACGATGAAAGTATCCGGTCGTCATATTTCGGTGGATGCACCGTTTGTTGAAGGTGAAGACAATAGTTTGCTCGATGTGATGATCAACGATGATTCGCCCAATGCCGACAGAGTTCTGATTAACGAATCGCTCTCAAAAGAAATAGAACGCGTTCTGGCTCACACACTTTCGGACAGAGAAAGAGACATAGTGAAAAAATTCTTCGGTATCGGAATGCCCGAAATGACCCTCGAAGAAATTGGTGACGAATTTGGTTTGACACGTGAACGTGTTCGTCAGATTAAAGAAAAAGCAATCAGAAAACTGAGACCTAATTCAAAAAGCAAATTATTGAAAAGCTTTTTAGGATAAAAACTCAATTTAAAAATACCAAAAAAAAATGCGGTGTAAATTAATTTTTACACCGCATTTTTTTTATTGTTCCTTTTTTGCTTTTGTAGAAATAAGCACTACCCCATTGGCGCCCCGCGAACCCCAACTAGTCATTGAGGCAGCATCTTTCAATACTTCAATTGACTGAATATCATTTCGATCTATTTCGTAGAGTGAACCATTGTAAGGAGTGCCGTTAAGAACCACCAATGCATAATTATTTCCGGTCAGGCTCCTCTGCCCTCTAATAAGCAATTTAATTTCACTGCCATCATTCACTATTTGAATGCCCGGAACTGTTTGCAAAAGTTGAGAAATATTTGCTTCGCGGTTCTGATTGAGCATTTTTTTATCAACAGACGATGATGTTACAATTTGAGAATCACGATTTAAGTCAAGATTAAAAGCTATATCAATCGTTGTTTTTCCTTTTACCGCTATTTTCTGAGTTACAAATCCATCCTGAGAAAAAATGAGTTTCCCTTTAACAGGCACAGTGATTTGATAATAACCCATGGAGTCAGTGTAAACTTCAGTATTTGTGCCTTGTAATTTTATACTTGCTCCCATAATAATCCGGTTGAAAATATCTTTTACCTGACCTTGCACAGTAATTTCCTGACTGTGAGCGATAACAACTAAAAATAGCTGAAAAAACAATGAAATTACAGTAACTTTTAAAAATATTGATGGTTTCATGATGCAAAATTTAATTTCGATTAAATTTAAAAATAATTTCAGAAACGTATAAAACCTAATAAGTCCCTGAATTTTTATTACAAAAACAGGGACTTATTTTTAACATGATTCCTCGAAAAAAATATTATTTAGCTTTAATCGCTTCTACAATTTTTGTTTCTAATTCGGCAGCCAATTCAGGATTGTCTTTAATCACATTCTTAGATGCATCACGACCTTGTGCCAGTTTTGTTTCGCCGTAACTGAAC
>JAKLIM010000557.1 GCA_022709605.1 Bacteroidota bacterium
TTCCTTTTTTTGTAGTAATAATAACAACTCCGTTAGCACCGAGTGATCCGTAAATGGCTGTAGAAGAGGCATCTTTCAAAACATCAATGCTTTCAATATCATTTGGATTCAAATCAGAATACGAACCTCCCTGAATTCCATCGATAATAAAAAGGGGTTCGGTATTGCGGGTTTTATTTCCATACATATCGGTATATCCTATGGTTTTTGTACCACGGATAAGAATATTTACACCCGAACCTGCGCCACCACTCGAACGTGTGATATCCATACCGGCCACACGACCCTGAATGGCTTCCATGGCATTTGATGTAGGGGTTTGAATAATGTCGGAAGTTTTAACGGATGAAACTGCTCCGGTTAAGTCACGCTTTTTAACGGTTCCATAACCAATGGCTACCACTTCGTCAAGTATCTTACTGTCAGGAACAAGTGTGATTTTTAAAGTGCGTTGATTCGAAAGTGTAACTTCCTGACTTTGATATCCGATATAACTTACTGTAATGATTTTGTTTTCGGAAGACACACTGATTTCAAATTTACCGGTTGAATTAGTAATCGTTCCGGTTGAAGTGCCTTTTACAATAATATTTGCACCTATTACTGCATCGCCTCTTTCGTCGACAACAGTTCCGGTTACCGTTCTTTTGTCTTGCTGTAATTCGGAATTAGTCGAGTTACTTATCGACTTTTCCCATGCTACACCATTGGTGGAAGTAGCCTGAATACTCGTTATTCCTATGAAAAGGCAGAATAACATCAAAAAATTTGTTAGTTGTCTCATATTCTTAATTTAAAAACCTGTGTGGTTTTATTTAGATAATTAGTATTAGTTTTTTGGACTATTTTGAAATTTTAAATTTGTATTCTTGTGTTTTTCATCTGAATGTTACATAGGCGTAATTTTTTTAAAGATTAATAAAATATTTAAGTCCTTTGTTGATTGAGCATTAACAAATATTGCGGTTTGATTTCCAGACTTATTGTAATATTGAATAAAAAAAAGACGCATTTTTGCGCCTTTTGTAATCAACAAAACTCAATAATAACCAGAGTTTTGAAAAGAGAAAAATGTAAAGATTTTGTTAAATCATAAGTTCTGATATTTTATATTAAAATTCGCTAACCACAGGTTTTCCATCGAGCCATGCAGCCATATTCAGTACCAGAAAATTCCAGTTTTGGAAACCTTTGTTCAACACGGGTTCGCCATTATCGGGTAAATAATATTCGTGCAAAGCGCCGAATCGCTCAAAATCACGACCAAGTAGTAAAATGGTTTTTTCGGCGAGCTCTTTTGCTTCGTTGGTATAACCATAATTTATCAATCCTTTAAAAACAAGGTAATTAACATTGATCCAAATCGGTCCCTGCCACGATGAAGGATTACCACTGGCACGCGTATCGTACATTTTTTCTAGAGGCGATAAAGTACGAATGCCAGCCGGAGCATTAAACGAAATTGTATCTCTGAATTGCTTTTCCACCATTAACTTTGCTTGTTCGGGTGTGGCAATTCCGGCCCACATGGCCATAAACCCACTCCAAACACTCAGTCGTTGTATCAGACGATCGTAAGTTCGTGGTTGTCCCACATGAAAATACA
>JAKLIM010000558.1 GCA_022709605.1 Bacteroidota bacterium
TTTGTAGTTTTGAGATATTATTGAGATAATTATTGAGGAATAAAATATCAAAAAAATGAAGCATGAAAAGACGAGAATTTTTAAACTCCTTTCATCCACAAAAAACATCACAGGATTTCAGCAATATTGAGTTAAATCAAAGCGGGTTAGCTCAATATTCAGGAACATGGGACACTTTACAGGTAACGCATTTACTCAAAAGAACCCTGTTTGGAGCTAAAAAAGCCGATGTTGATTATTTCAAATCCAAAACCATGAGCGCTGCGGTTGACGAGTTAATCAATACGGTGAACTTTGCGCCGGCTCCTCCGGTAAACAATTATGCCGACCCCGATGTTGCCCCTGGCGAAACCTGGGTAAATGCCGGCGTAGCAAGTTCAGGGACAGTTACAAACAATAGAAATTACTCACTGCAATCGTGGTGGACGGGCCTTCAATTAAACCAAAACCGCTCCATTGAAGAAAAAATGGTTTTGTTTTGGCACAATCATTTGGTAATTGAACATCCGGGCATTGATCCCCGCTACTTGTACAGATACAATGCTGTTTTGCGTAAAAATGCCCTCGGAAATTTCAAAACCCTGATAAAGGAGATCACTTTAACTCCGGCCATGTTATTGTATTTAAATGGCAATAAAAACACAAAAGGTGCTCCAAACGAAAATTACGGTCGGGAATTGCAGGAACTTTTTACCATGGGCAAAGGTCCGAACTCTAAATACACCGAAAGCGATGTACAAGCCGCAGCTAAAGTACTTACGGGCTACGATGTTGATAGTACAAACCTGATTTCAGTTTTTAAATTAACAAAACATGATACCGGAAACAAACAATTTTCTTCGTTTTATAACCATACGGTAATAACCGGAAAAAGCGGAAATGAAGGCGAACAGGAATTGGACGAAATGTTGACTATGTTGTTTAATCAAAACGAGTTGTCGCTTTTTATTTGTCGAAAATTATACCGTTTTTTTATATATTATACCATCGATCAAAATATTGAAACCAATGTTATTGAGCCGCTTGCAGCTATTTTTCGCACTAATAATTACGATATAAAACCCGTGTTGCTTGCATTGTTTAAAAGCGAACATTTTTTTGATGCCATAAATATCGGTTGTCTCATCAAAAGTCCGGTTGATTTTTTGGTTGGAATTTGTCGCGAATTTGAAGTTGTATTCCCAAATAGTTCTACGAATTATGTTGAAGCTTATGCCCTTATGCGGGTTTTAATTACTACCGGTATTGATCTCAGTCAGGAATTGGGTAATCCGCCCGATGTTTCGGGATGGCCGGCATATTATCAGGAACCGCAGTTTCATCAGTTGTGGATTAATTCAAATTCGTTGCCCCGCCGAAATCTATTTACTGATACATTTATTTCGTCGGGTTTTACCAAAAGCGGGAAAAAGATTGTTATAGAACCGATCGCATTTGCCACCAGATTAAACAATCCGTCGGACCCGAATGCGCTTATTAACGAATCGTTGAAAAATTTGTATATGATTGATATTTCGGACAGTTCGAAAAGCTATCTGAAAACCCAAATTCTTTTATC
>JAKLIM010000559.1 GCA_022709605.1 Bacteroidota bacterium
CATAAAATTAGTCCTGCTCAAAAACTCGGTGATCAAACCGAAGAAATGGTTATGTTCGGACCTTTGTGCATGAATATTGACATTGTAAGGGAAAGTATAACCATGCCAATGTTGCAAAAAGGCGATCAGGTGGTGGTGCATAAAGTGGGTGCTTACAACATGACACAATGGATGCAGTTCATTACACTTCGTCCGAATATAGTGCTGATTGACATTGAAAATAACACGCATGTCATTCGTAAAGCTGAAAATTTGGAATATGTTCAATTGCTGGAAGAAATTCCCGAACATTTAAAAGTTTGAAAGGTTTGAGAGTTTGAAAGGTTTATCCCGAAAGTTATCGGGACGGGATTTAAGATTTGAAGATTAAATTATGCAATTAAAAACAGTAACACATACATTTCGCACCGAAATTTTACCGGGAATATTGAACAGTTATTCAATAATATTTTTTCTGGATAATAAAATTTTGGCCGGAACAATCATGTTGGTGAGCTTTTTCAATTTTTGGGCTGGATTCAGTGGCCTGTCAGCGGTAGTATTTACTATTCTGGTAGGCAATGCCATGCATCTCAACAAGTTTACACTGCGCAGTGGCGTGTATAGTTTCAATTCTCTATTGGTCGGAATTGGCATGGGAACTTTCTTCGATCCCGGAATTGTTTATTTCAGTTTACTGGCTATCGTTACGCTTTTCACGCTTTTTCTGTCAGTTACACTTGGTGGTCAACTTTTCAAACTCAATTTACCTTTTTTGAGTATCCCTTTTGTTTTAGCATTTTGGTTTGTGGTGTTGCCATCGTCAAATTTCGAAAATCTGGGGCTCACACAGCGTAATATTTTCTGGATCAACGAAATGTATTCCATGGGAGGAAACCCACTTTTAATACTATTCCAAACCATTGATAATATGGAGATTAACAAACTTGTTGATATTTATTTACGTTCAATAAGTTCCATATTTTTTCAAAACAATTTAATTTCAGGTGCTTTAATCACGATCGCCTTGTTATACAGTTCGCGCATCATGTTTTCGCTTTCGATAGTTGGTTTTCTGTCGGCCTATATTTTTGCATATTTCACCGGTTCCGAAGCTGCAAGTATCAATTATTATAATATTGGCGCTAATTATATGATGGTAGCTTTTGCTGTTGGAGGTTTTTTCCTTATTCCATCCAAGCAATCTTATCTTTGGACCATACTTCTTATTCCGCTCACATCGCTTGTTTTAATGTTTTTTTATAAGCTGTTCAGTTACATTCAACTTCCGGTTTTTTCTTTTCCTTTTGCATTTACAGTCATTATGTTTATCTATTTTCTGCAATTGCGTACAAAAGCTAAATCGCTGATATTAACGCCATTGCAACATAATTCGCCCGAAATAAATTTATATACTTTTAAAAATAATAAAGACCGACTGAATGGTTTATACTATTTTCCATTGCATTTACCATTGATGGGCGAATGGACGGTAACACAAGCTCACGATGGAGAATATACGCACATTGGGGAATG
>JAKLIM010000056.1:0-10316 GCA_022709605.1 Bacteroidota bacterium
TGCAAATACTAATAATAAATTTATGAAAAAATTCGGCTTTCTAATTTTAATAAGTGTCATTTTTGCTGGCTGTCAATCGAAACTGAATCAACCTGCTGTAACAGTTGACAACAATCGTATAAATTCGCTTACCACGCTCGAAATTGGTGAAAATAACCTTTTTTTGCAGGATTTTATTCTTAATCCGGCTGAAATAGATTCTGTTACATCAAGTTCTGCTATGCTTGCGTGCCAAGTTTCAGCAGATAAACTCAAAGCAATCCTGACTGTAAAGCCCGAAATGGAGCAAATGGTAAATTTGAAAATCTGGGTTAAAAATGTGGCATATTCTGTTCCTTGTCGCAAAACTGATAAAATTGATTTCACATTTACATTTAATCCCTCGGGAGAAGCCAAAAAACAATTTAAACGTGTCCAAATTGCCGGGCAGATGAACGACTGGACTGCATCACGCACTCCTGATTTGAAGTTGAATGATAAAGGATTGTATGAAGTGACGCTGAACCTGAGTCCCGGAACTTATTTATACCAAATGGCATTGGATGGTGACCAAAAACACGATGCCGGCAATCCGAATAAAGTAGATAATGGTTTTGGAAAATTCAATTCTATTTTGCAAATTGCAGGTAAAAATGATTCCTTCCCGGCTATTCTGACCGATGAATTTTCGAAAAGCAAAATCAAACTATCTTTTAAAAATAAAGTATCGGAAGTTTTTGCTTATTGGCAAAACTATCGTTTAACTGCCGATTTTATTAAAGTTAATAACAGCGGGATTTCCATTAACATTCCAGCAGAGGCCAAAAAGACTGAACGATCGTTTATCCGGGTTTGGGCAAGTAATGAATTTGGTGTTAGCAACGATGTTCTCATTCCTCTTCGGAATGGGAAAGTGCTTGCTGATAGTAAGTTAATAACCCGAAATGACAAACATGCACAAATCATGTATTTTATGTTGGTCGACAGGTTTTTGAACGGTGATAAATCGAATGATAAACCATTGAACCGTCCGGATGTAAATCAAAAAGTAGATTATTGGGGTGGTGATTTGGCCGGTCTGCAACAGAAAATTAATGATGGTTATTTTGAAAAATTAGGGTTCAATACTTTATGGATTTCGCCTCTCAACCAAAATCCAACAGAACCTTACGGCTATTATGCACCAATGAAAACTAAATTTTCGGGGTATCACGGTTATTGGCCAATTTCGTCGTCGAAAGTAGATTTTCGCTTCGGTACAAACCAAGAATTTAAAAATCTGGTGGCTGATGCGCACAAAAACAACATGAACGTTTTGCTCGATTATGTAGCACATCATGTACACAATGAACATCCGTTTTACAAACAACATCCCGAATGGACAACACCTTTGTATTTGCCTGATGGAACTTTGAATACCGAACGTTGGGACGACCAACGACTCACAACATGGTTCGATACTTTTATGCCTACGCTTGATTTGTCAAACCCTAAAGTGGTAAACATAATGACTGATTCTGCATTGTTTTGGTTGCGTGAATTTAATCTGGATGGCTTCCGACACGATGCCTGTAAACATATCACCGAAGAATTCTGGCGCGAACTGACATTGAAAATGAAAAAAGAGTTTAAAGACAAAGACCTCTATCAAATTGGCGAAACTTACGGAAGCCCAAGACTTATAGCCAGTTATTTGACTACCGGAATGCTTCACGGACAGTTCGATTTCAATGTTTATGACATTGCCAATACCACTTTTGCTGGTGTTGGTGGTGGCGATTTACAAAGAGTACAAAGTGTATTAAGTTCAAGTTTTAATACTTATGGTAATCACAATCTGATGGGCTATATTTCGGGCAATCATGATAAACCACGATTTATGGCCTATGCTTCGGGCGATTTGAAATTTGGTGAAGATGCAAAAGCTGCCGGTTGGCAGCGCGAAATTGGAATCACCGATTCTACAGCTTATGATAAATTTGCCTTGTTTCATACCTTCAACCTGACCATTCCGGGTATTCCGGTGTTATATTATGGCGACGAAATTGGACTCACCGGTGGGAACGATCCGGACTGCCGCCGCATGATGAAGTTCGACGGATTAAATAACTGTGAAATCAAGCTTCGAAATCAGGTAACAACATTAGCACATTTACGAAAAAACAATCCGGTATTTATCTATGGTGATTTTATCAATATCAAAACGACACCTGATACCTGGGTTTATGCCCGTAAATATTTTAAAAATGAAGCCATAGTTTTTATCAACAATTCATCCAAAAACCGTACTTTTGACGTGGATTTACCAAATACTTTGAAAGCCGAGAATTTAAAAGCAACTTTTGGAACTCAATTTGGAAGATCAGGAAATAAGATTATTATCACACTACCGGCTTATGGCGCTGAGATTTTAATGTGCCAATAATTTAATTTGCCAATAAGCCAATTTTAGAATTGAGAAATTAAGAAATTAAGATTGTGAGATAACCAATTGAACATATTCTTTTTCAAACAACAAACTTTCAAACAACAAACTCTTTCAAAACAATGATTCAAATTAACGACAGTGCATTAGCACAGGGAGCAGAACAAGGCATGGACGAGTTTTTGCAGGTTTTTATCGATGCTTATTTGGCCGAAATTGATGGAAATCTAACTGCTGAAAATATGTCAAAACTGAATGGTTCGCAACATACTTTGCTTGCCTGGCATTTTTTTAGCAGCGAAATACGTGAAGGTGGTTTTGTACAGTTAATACAGAATGGATATGGTGGTTATATTTTTGCAAATCCGTTTGCAAAAGCCATAAAACAATTTGGCGCCGTTGAACTTTCGAAACTAATTTATAAAGCCAAAGAAATTTACGACCCCAATAAATCAGTGTTGGAGCGTGAAACTACCGAGGAAGAATTCAACGCAATGTATGTCGATTTCGAAGTTTTTGATGAGTTGGAAGAACGTTATTTTGATATGGAGGAAGAGCAAACTTCATTAATAGCAGCTTATGTTGATGAAAATATTTCCGATTTTGCTGAAATCATAAAGTAAAACCTCTTGATTAAACAAAAAACTTCCTGAAAAATTTTTTTCAGGAAGTTTTTTGTTTTGTTAATTCTTAGTTTTTACAACAACAAGGCTTTTGCTTTTTCCAAATCTTCGGGTGTGTCAATGCCTACAGTTTCAACAGTTGTAAAACCAACTTTGATGCGAAAACCATTTTCGAGCCAGCGAAGTTGCTCCAGCGATTCAGCAATTTCGAGTTTTGATTGCGGTAAAGCTGTTATCTGACTCAAAACTTCCGAACGATATGCGTAAATACCAATGTGCTTATAATAAACGTGTTGCGATAGCCATTCGGTTTGTTCGGAGCCACGATAATATGGTATTGGCGATCTGCTAAAATACAATGCATTATTCTGATTGTCAATTACTACTTTTGGTACATTCGGATTGAAAAGTACAATCTCTCCGTCTTTTTCTGTAATTATTTTTACCAAAGTAGCAATTTCGGTTTTTTCATCATCGAAACATTTTTTTAGTTCTTCTATTTGTTCCGGTTGAATAAAAGGTTCGTCACCCTGAACATTCACTACAACGTCGAATTTTTCCGGTAATTTTGTTAAAGCTTCGAAACAACGATCTGTGCCACTGCGATGTTGATCCGAAGTCATGATAACTTTTCCACCAAATGAAACGACCTCGTCGTAAATACGTTGATCATCGGTTGCCACATAAACATCCTTTAATGCCTTTGAAACCTGCTCATAAACACGTTGAATCATTGTTTTACCACCAATATTTACCAAAGGTTTACCTGCAAAACGCGTTGAAGCATAGCGTGCCGGAATTATGGCTGCAAATGTCAACACGCTACCGGATTCTTGTTGGTTTTGAGCCTTCATTTGACTTTCTTATTTTTTTCTTAACTCTGTTCGAATTAATTATATAACTTGAGTAACGTATTATTAATAAGATAATTATAGGATAAATAGCCACATTAAACGATTGATATGAAATGGCCAGCAGAATTAGTACAACGAACAAGAGAATCATGTTCAGCATGTTATAAATAAAAAATGCAAATTTCCAGGGTTTGATCCAGATTATTACAGCAGCAATAATATTCAAAGGGTTTAGCCATAAAATATTTAAATTGCTTTTGACCAACGGATGGACTGAAAAGAACATTAAGAAAAAAATTACAATACCTGCCAATCCGGTAATAAACAATAAGATACTATCAAACAATCTGTAATAATGCAATGTTTTGGTTTCGATAAACGTAAGTAAAGCGCCTATAATCAATATAATACTGAAAATATAAATGGGTTTTGTCATCGAATCAGGCGCCTCTACTTCGCGGTATTCTCCTTCAACCAATGCTTTTTTTTCTGAAACTAATTTGGTTTCAGTGAAACCGCTATCTTTTACAACGATATATATATTGTCAAATTCAGACATTAATATTTCCGGTAAAAACATCGATTGAGTTCGGCTGGCATTATTATCTGCTGGTTTCCCAAAAACCAGATCAATCCCAAATTTAACCCATGTTTCGTAACCGGTATAAAGTCCTACCCAGTTTCTGAACGTCCTTAATTCATTTTGCGATTTGAGTTTTTCAACGCCGTTGGTTGCTTTCAGAATTTTGTCGCGTGGTCGGGTTGAGCAATTATCATAAATAAAATTATACCTGTAAATTCTGTTTTTTGGTTCGTAATTTATTAATAATGAATTAATTAAATTTCTATTTTCTTCGGGTGATAAATTCAGTTTTTGTTCCCATACAAATGATTTTCGAAGTCTGTATTCTGCCAAAAAACCAATTGTACTTGTGATACCCAACTGATAATCGGTTTCGCCTTTGATAAATTTGAGGTAAAAATCACTACTTTCAAAGTTGAATAACCCATAATTGAAAACAATATCAATATCGTTTTTAAAATCGACAACCCTGATTCCGGAATGTCCGAATTTTGCGTAAACTTCCTCGCCCGGCGAACAAGTCAATAAACTTACCCGGGTAGAATCGCTAATTTCAATTTCCTGGGCATTAACATTGAATAATAAGAAAAGCAAAAAAAATGATGCGATGATTCTTCTCATGTTATTAACTTTTTTGAATTCGCAAATTTAATTAAATATCTTAGTGTATAAACAGCCACCAAAAGAAATTCTTTAAATTATAATGATATTTATTTTTTCATTTCAAATTACAGTTCGATTTTTTATCCATAAATGCATAAAAATATCTATTTTTAAAACGTTTTTGTTCCGAAATAATGGTTTTTATTAAAAAAACACTAAATTTGTGCTTTAAAACAATGTTGTCTAACATATCTTCATGTTTCATTTTATGGCAAAAAAATATTTTTCTGATCTGAAACCTATTCAGGAAATAATGACTGTATGGGATATTTTAACTCCCGATGAAAGACAATTTGTAAAAAATAATCACTCTGTACACTATTTTAAAAAAAATGAAGTCATACATTGTGAAGGCGATATTCCCACTCACATGATGGTTCTGGCATCGGGTAAAGTAAAAGTTTACAAAGAAGGAGTTGGGAGTAGAAATCAGATTATCAGATTGTTAAAGCCGGGCGAATTTTTTGGTTACAGAGCAATTATCGGTAATGGAACTTACAATACCAATGTTTCTGCTTTTGAAGCTTCGGCCGTTTACATGCTTAAAGCGGATATTTTTATTTCTATTTTAAAAAATAATAATGCCTTTTGTTATCGTTTTCTCGAAGAATTGGCAACCGATTTAGCTGCTTCAGATGCCCGGACCGTGAATCTTACACAAAAACACATTAGGGGACGACTGGCCGAAGCGATTTTGTTGCTCAGAAGAAATTATGGGCTCGAAGAAGATGGCGCGACTATATGTATTTACCTTTCGCGCGAAGATCTGGCCAATATGTCGAACATGACAACTTCAAATGCTATCCGCACTTTATCAAATTTTGTAAATGAGCATGTTATCGCAATGGATGGAAGAAAACTCAAAATTATTGATGAAGATAAATTGAGGAAAATCAGCAAGATTGGTTGAAGAAGAAGGATACTTAGAAATTAGAAATCCCGAAAGCTTTCGTGAGAAATTAGGAAATTAAGAAACCTTGAGATATCGCGAAACACTAAACGCGAAACACGAAACACGAAACACGAAACATGAAACACGAAACGTAAAACGCGAAACGTAAAACGCGAAACACGAAACGCGAAACTTTTGTTTACAAATTCAGTACACTTTTATTTATCAATAAAAAAAATGAATTCCTCACAGATACATACCACATTTAAACTCGCATTAAATTTTTTGGCTTCAGGTAAATTAAAATTTGCTTTTGATAAAACAAAACTTTTAATTGATGAATTACAATTGGGTGAATTTACCGACCGATTTAACGACTTACAACAAAATTACAGGTTATTGCTTCAATATTACATCAAAGGAACTGAAGATCCCGAACGTAAAACTGTATATAACAGAATTATAGCAAGATTATTTATTCTAATTTCTGATTTAAGAGAAGAACTTTTGTTTCGTAATTCATCCAATTTTGAATATACACAAAAAAGATATTTTCCTCATAAACAGCGATTTACTTCGCTTACAGGACTTTACGATTCTTTGCAATATTTTCACAATCAATCGGCAATTTACAGCGAATCGGATATTATTCCCGAAAATGAATTAAAGCACATTCGGATAAATTACGAAAATCTTTTACCCGAATTATTTTCTGTTTTTTGGTTGTCAACACATTTTAAAGGCGAAGAAAAGTCTCTTTATCAGCAAATTATGGATAGCAATTATCCCGGACAGATTGAAAAATCATTGTCGGTTTCGGCTTTGACCCTTAATTTGTGGCGAATGTTTGACGAACAGAAATTGATGCTATTATTTGATAGTTGTCAGGACAAAAATCAACAAATCAAGCAACGGGCTTTAACAGGTTTATGCTTTGTGTTGGCAAAATACAACCGATTTCTGCCCTATTTTCCGGCTGTTCGAAATCGGTTGGTGTTAATAGCCGACGACAATCATTTCCTCGAAAATTTCCGAAATATAATTATTCAGATTATTGCAACCCTTGAAACTGAGAAAATTTCGAAGAAACTTCAGGAAGAAATTTTGCCCGAAATAATGAAAATTAGTCCGTTGTTGAAAGACAAAATGGATGCTGAAAATCTACTTAAATCAGACGAGTGGGAAGAAGGAAATCCCGAATGGCAGGATTTGCTCAACGAAAGTGGCATTTCGGATAAATTGAAAGAACTCACTGATTTGCAAATGGAAGGTGCTGATGTTTATATGAGTACGTTTGCTATGTTGAAAAATTTTCCTTTTTTCAATGAATTTTCAAACTGGTTTTTACCTTTCGACTCGGGATTTTCGGCCATCAGCGAACTTTTTGGTTCGGATGATAAATCAATATTATCTGCTTTTGTCGACAATAATATTATGTGTAATTCCGATAAATATTCGTTTTGCTTAAGTGTGTTACAAATGCCCGAAAAACAGCGAAATAATCTGAAATATTCATTCAAAGCCGAATCGGAACAATTGAAGGAAATTGCGAATGACGAAGCGCTGTTGACACCGGATTTCAATGCCAAAAACATTTCGAAACAATATATTCAGGATCTGTTCCGTTTTTTCAAATTGCATCCGCAACATTCAGAATTTTCCGACATGTTTGCGTCATCACTTTTTATGCATAAATCGTACCTGTTCGATATTTTATCTGCTAACAGCGACCTGAAAGAGAGTATTGCTGAATATTATTTTATCAAAGGTCATTATAACGAAGCCCTTGAATTGTTTGTTGAGTTGATCATTGAATCGGAACCTTCGGCAGCATTGTATCAAAAAACCGGATTTTCGTACCAGCAAACTTCGCAAATTTCAAAAGCACTCGATGCTTATTTAAAGGCTGATATGATTCATCCCGATGATTTGTGGACCATCCGAAAAATTGCTTTGTGCTATCGTTTGTCCGGGAATTTTACTAAAGCGTTGGAGTACTACCAACATGCCGATTTCCTGAAACCGGAACAGTTGAATAACGCTTTACACATTGGTCAGTGCTTGATGCAACTCGATAAACACAAAGAGGCATTAAGTGTTTATTATAAATTAGATGCCAAAAACGAAGGCAATATAAAAATTATTAAAGCAATTTCATGGTGTGCTTTTATTTCGGGAAATTTAGTGCAGGCAGCCTATTATTCGGCTAAATTAATTGAAAATATGCCTGATGCTCATGACTTTATAAATGCCGGACATATTGCCTGGTGTCAAAATAAAATTGCTGTGGCCATCGGTTTTTACACGCAGGGATTAAGGTTGATGAATAACAAGTTGGAAGATTTTGTTAATATTATCAACGAAGATAAAAAACACTTGATGTTAAATGGTGTGAGTGAAGATGAGTTCCCGTTGTTTTTCGACGAATTTTTTTATAATGAAATTAAGAACTAAAATGGTAGTTGACTTTTCATTTCCATCAAGCAATATTTCGAATGATTCAATTCAAATTTTATTTATAAAACAATGAAAGCAATTTTCAAAAAGGAAATCCGTTCATTTTTCAATAATGCTACCGGTTATATTGTAATTGGTATCTTTTTGATTATAAATGGTTTATTTCTTTGGATATTGCCCGGTGAATTTAATATTCCCGATAATGGGTATGCCAACGTCGATGGTTTATTTTATCTGGCGCCCTGGTTTTTCATGTTTCTTTGTCCGGCCATAACCATGCGTATGTTTGCCGAAGAAAAACAAACCGGCACGTGGGAGTTACTTGTAACCAAACCAATAAGTAAATGGAATATTGTTACTGCTAAATATTTTGCAAGCCTCGTTTTAGTACTTTTTGCTTTAATTCCAACGGTTATCTATTATTTTTCAGTTTCGTATCTGGCCGAGCCCAACGGGAATATTGATTCAGGTGCTTTTTGGGGTTCATTTATCGGACTGATACTTTTAGGTGCCGTATTTAGTTCAGTGGGTGTTTTTGCCTCGTCACTGTCTGATAATCAGATAATTTCATTTATTGTGGCAGTAGTCATTTCGCTTTTCTTATTTTATGGTTTCGATTTATTTTCAACCTTATTTACAAGTGGCAAATCCATTGCATTTATCGAAAATCTGGGCGTACATTCACATTATAAATCAATGTCGAGGGGAGTTATTGACATGATCGACTTACTTTATTTTTTATTGGTAAGCATTGTTTTTCTGTTTTTCACAACATGGAAGATTAGTAAAAATTAAACTTCAAACTATTGATAATCAAAAATTAAAATATGAATAATATAAATAATAGACCATTAATATTAGTGACAAATGATGATGGTGACAACGCTAAAGGTATTGATGTATTGACGCGCATTATGATGAAATTAGGTGATGTGATTGTTATGGCGCCCGATGGACCAAGATCCGCTCAATCAAATGCGTTGACGGTTACACATCCCATTCGGTTTAAGAAACTTGAAGAAACAGAGGGTTTAATACGATATTCATGTACCGGAACACCAACTGATTGCGTAAAATTAGCGCTGAACGAGGTAGTTGAAAGAAAGCCTGATTTGATTGTGGCGGGTGTAAATCACGGTTCGAATGCAGCGGTAAACATTATTTATTCAGGAACGATGGGTGCTGTGCTCGAAGGTTGCGAAAGCGGAATACTTTCCATTGGATTTTCAATTTGCGATCATTCGCCCAACGCCGATTTCACTCTTTTTGAACCTTATATTTTACAAATTTCAGAAACAGCCTTAGCCAATGGTTTGCCGCGTGGAGTTTGTTTAAATGTAAATGCTCCAACCGGTAATATTAATGGAATTCGCATAGCCCGTCAGTGCGATGGACAATGGACCAAAGAATATGCAAAAAGAATAGATCCACAGGAAAGAGCCTATTTCTGGTTAACAGGTTCGTTCGAAAATTATGAACCAAATGCTGAAGATACTGACGAATGGGCGTTAGCAAATGGTTACATATCAGTTGTTCCAGCCAAAATTGATTTAACGGCATACGAAACATTAGAAACATTGAAGCATTGGGAATTATAATACATTAATGAGAAAAAATCAAATCAGTTTAAAACGGTTCAATCATTTTATTTATGGATTTTTGCCCGGAATAATTTTACCGTTTTTATTTATCTGGATTTATCTGAGTAGATTATATCCGGGTTATGACGGATTATTGAATTCACTAAAGCAATTATTTCCCGGGGTTTTATTTGGTAAACTGCTGATTATATCTATATTACCTGATTTGATGTTTGTGTTTCTTTTTTACAAACAGGACA
>JAKLIM010000056.1:10326-14103 GCA_022709605.1 Bacteroidota bacterium
ACCGGATTTATGGTTGGCGGAATATTATATTTGATGTTAAGTATGTTTATGTTGTAATTAGAGCAAAGAGCAAAGAACAAAGAGCAAAGAACAAAGAGCAAGAACTGATGTAGAAACTAACACCTACGATCTACCAACTTCAAACTACCAACTACAAACTAAAAAAATGCGTTATTTCATCATTGCTGGCGAAGCTTCGGGCGATCTACATGCCTCGAACCTGATGTGTGAACTTAAAAAAGTTGATGCACAGGCCGAGTTTTGCTTTCTTGGAGGTGATTTGATGCAAGCTCAGGGTGGTACGCTGGTAAAACATTACCGCGAAATGGCTTTCATGGGTTTTATTGCCGTGCTTAAAAATGCATCTAAAGTCTTGGAAAATATTCGCGTTTGCAAAGAAGCCATTACCATTTTTAAACCCGATGTGGTGATTTTAGTCGATTATCCCGGATTTAACCTGAGGATAGCTAAATTTGTAAAAACAAAACTGCAATTACCTGTATATTATTACATTTCACCCAAAATATGGGCTTGGAAAGAATATCGGATTAAAAGCATAAAACGCTATGTTGATCGGATGTTTACTATCTTTCCATTCGAAACTGAATTTTACAAAAAACACAATTTCAAAGTTGATTATGTGGGTAATCCGACTGTAGATTCGGTGGCTAACAGACCTAACCAACATCAAACTTTCGACGAATTTTGTACCCTGAATCAATTAACCGAAAAACCGGTAATTGCTTTACTTGCCGGTAGTCGCAAACAGGAAATAAAAGCCTGTTTACCACGAATGTTGGAGGCTGCCTCGCAATTTGCAGATTATCAGGTAATTATTTCAGGTGCTCCGGGGATAGAAAAGGATTACTACAATCAATTTATGGCAAATCATCATATTCCGGTAATTTTTAATCAGACTTACGAATTGCTTCAACATGCCAAAATTGCAATTGTTAACTCCGGCACTGCCACCCTCGAAACTGCAATTATTGGCACACCACAGGTAGTTGTTTATCATGTGTTATTTGGTAAACTTGCAATATTGGCAAAAAATATTTTTATCAAAGTGAAATATATCTCGTTGGTGAATTTAATTGCCGAAAAAGAAGTTGTAAAAGAACTTATAGCACATTTGTTTACGGTTGAAAATCTTGTTAATGAAATGAATAAGATTTTGAAAAATGAAAATTACAGGCAACAAATGTTGAATGATTATGATGAGGTAAAAGCAATTTTGGGAAAACCGGGTGCTGCAAATCGTGCCGCAAAAAAAATTATTGAATAAAACTTTGTCCCCTATTATCAATTAAATTTAATTGAAATAAATCCTTACCTTTGTACAAAATATTCAAAACTATAAAAATGAAAAAAGCAATTATTACCACAGCAAAGGGCGTAATGAAAATAGAGTTTTACGAAAAAGACGCTCCCAATACAGTTAAAAATTTTATCGACTTAGCCGAAAAAGGCTTTTATAACGGTCTTACTTTTCACCGCGTAATTCCCGATTTTGTAATTCAGGGCGGATGTCCAATTGGAAACGGTGCAGGTGGTCCGGGTTACAAAATTAATTGCGAATTGGATGGCGAAAATCAATACCACGACCGTGGAGTATTATCAATGGCACATGCTGGTCGCAATACCGGTGGTTCACAGTTTTTTATTTGCCACAGTCGCAAAAATACTGCCCATCTCGATCGTAATCATACGTGTTTCGGCAAAGTAGTTGAAGGACTCGAAGTAATTGATTTAATCCGTCAGGGCGACAAAATGGAAAAAGTGGAAATTGTGACAGAATAATTTTGAATAAAGAGCAACCCCGATAGCTATCGGGGAAAGTAAAATGATAAGTTAAAATTTTAAATGCTAAAGTCATTATTACAAGCAATTTAAGCATTTAATATAGAATAAATGCCGAAATTCTACTAACTCATTAGGGGCTTCACACCGGTTGAAGCCCTTACTTTTTTAAAACGCAGAATTTTTATAAGTGTTTTATCATCAACTGCTTTCAGTGTAAATAACCGCTGACAGAGTTGATAGGAAAACCCAAAACATTCAAACCTCAAACATTCAAACCTCAAACATTCAAACGTCAAACTTTCAAATTTTCAAACTTTTTTTATGCCCGAATTAACCCTTTCCATTTGGATTCTCTCCATAGTTTGTGCCATAATGATAGGCATGGCCAAAACCGGAATCAACGGTTTGGGTACGCTCGTGGTGCCACTTATGGCTTTTGCGTTTGGAGGCATGCCTTCGTCGGGTTTAGTACTTCCTATGTTAATAATGGCAGACGTTTTTGGCGTTTTTTATTATCATCGCAATGCTCATTTCAAAACATTAATAAAAATAATGCCCTGGGCTTTGGTGGGCATTATTGCCGGTCTTGTTACAGGCAAAGCCATTTCGGCCGAACAATTTAAACATTTAATAGGAGTTTTGCTTATTTTAAGTCTGGTTGTAATGGTGTGGAGCGAATACAGCTTAAAAAAACCCAGTCGGACGAATCAGAAATCCTGGTTTGCCATTCCTTTTGGCGTTGCAGGTGGGTTTTCAACGATGATAGGCAATGCTGCCGGGCCTGTTATGAGTATTTATCTGCTGATGAAAAATCTGCCCAAGAATCAATTTATTGGTACTGCCGCCTGGTTTTTCTTTGTTGTAAACCTTATAAAATTGCCGCTTCAGATTTGGGGTTGGCACAATATTACGCCCGAAACCCTGTTTTTTAATTTTAAAATGCTGCCCTTCATTGCACTTGGTGCTTTTTTGGGCATTCGTCTTGTTCGGTTAATCCCTGAGAAAATTTATCGCTGGGTCATACTTATCGGTACGTTAGTTTCATCATTGGGACTTCTTATTCTCTAAAGTGGAAATTTTTGGAAAAAAATTTTTTTATTAAAATATTTAGAACCTTCCGAACATTTCTCTCTACCTTACGTTAATTCCAAACGTATAATCAATCAGTAATATTTTATGCATAAATTAGGTATATTGGGTTTGGGTGAAGGTCGCAGCACCATGTCGGCGGCAATTAATAGTCCCGAATGGGAACTTGTGAAAATATGCGACCTGAACGAAACTCTTTGCCGGCAGCGTGCCAAAGAGTTTGATTTTCATAACTATACCACAAACTATCAGGATTTGCTTGATGATAAAGAGATTGATGTAATTGGCATTTACACACCCGATAAATTTCATGCCGACCACATTGCAATGGCTTTAAAAGCCGGAAAACATGTAGTGTGTACCAAACCGCTGATTGATGATTTGGGTAGGGCTGAAGAATTGATCCGGTTAAGTGATCAATCCGGTAAACGTGTTTTTGTAGGTCAAAGCAGTCGTTTTTTTGAACCAATGAAACGACAAAGAGCCGATTACGAAGCCGGCGAAATTGGAGAGTTAGTTACTGTTGAGGCGTATTATCATGCCGATCATCGCTGGTTTTTGGGAAAAGGCTGGTCGCTCGAAACCTCTTTTAAATGGTTGTATGGCGGAATGAGTCATCCCATTGATCTGATAAGGTGGTATTTACCTGATATTGTTGAGGTGATGGGTTACGGAATGTTGAGTCCCAACGGTAGGGCAGGAGGGTTGAAAAATCCGGATACCATGCATTTTATACTCAAAGCATCAGATGGACGTATTGCCCGTGTTAGTGGCGTTTACTCAGGTCCGGTTCAACCTGCCTTGCGCGACAGCGAGATGAGTTGCATTTTGCGTGGAACTGAAGGTTGTAGTCAGGGCGATTATATGGACTTACGTTATGCAATT
>JAKLIM010000560.1 GCA_022709605.1 Bacteroidota bacterium
CCGATCCTGCATTTGCAACTGCTTACGGTGGTTATGCCTATGCTGTTAACGATTATGGTGACATGATACGCTACAAAGATGGTAAAATTCAAATGCTTGGAAACTACGATGAGAATGATTTTGTTACTGCAACTCCTTACAAAACATTCAAAAACGGACAGGTATTTACCATTGATAAAATGTTACAATATTCAAGAAGAAAAACTTTCCCTAATTCGGTTGAAGGTTATAAATCGCAGGATTTATATACATACATTTTAAGTATGACATCCGGAACCCAAAATACAAATGTGGCATTATTTAAAAATTATTTAGGCGCTTGTTTGAAAGGTGACGATAGTAATGAGCTCGCCGGTTTGTCGGCCGACATGGTTTTAACAGTATTGATGCCAACCAACACAGCCATTAACAAAGCGATTGCAAATGGTGATTTGCCGAAATTAGTTGATGTAACCGCCGATGTTGCTGCTCGTATGAAAGCAACTAAATTTGTATTATATCATATTATTAAAGGCAAAGTGTTTGTTGATGATGGCTTGCCTTACATTATGCCGAACAACGAAGTGCTCAGAGAAGAAACCTGGCCTACTGTTTTGAAGGATGTGGTTGACAATACTTTTTTGGCCATTAGAAAAGATGCAACCGGAAAGTTGGTTTTTTCTACACAAGCTGAGAATACCGGAAAACAGTTTTCTGCTTCGATTAAAACAGCCACTGTAACCCGAGGTATTAAAAGAAGTAATTACTTTGCTTCGAAAGCTGTTTTACACGAGATTAATGACTATTTTAAATACGAGAAAGTTCAGTAACGAAAATAAATGATAAACTATAAAGTGTAATTTTTTTTGAATAATAATCTGAATAATAATACTTGAATAGTTACAAATTAAATCAACTCATGAAACAGAATAATAAAATATATTTACTGCTCATTGCTTCGTTACTGATTGTTTTTTCGGCGATGGCACAACAGAATAAGACCTTTATTCATGGTAAGGTAACCGCGAAAAGTGATAAATTGCCTTTGATTGGAGTATCGGTCATTGAGTACGATTCCGATAATCGTATTCTGAATGGTACAACCACTGATTTTGATGGTAATTACACGCTTAAAATTTCGGGCGGCGGTTTGTCAAAAGTAGTTTATTCCTACATCGGTTATAAACCGGTTACAAAATCGATCAGTTCTGCCACTGCTATCGATGTTGTTTTGGAGGATGCTACACAAACCATCAAGGAAGTGAATGTGATTGCCCGCAAACAAGTTAGCACCGGTGTATTGAATATTGCCGAACGTGATTTAACTTTTGCCATGAGTAAAATTGAAACCAAAGATTTGGAAGGTCTTCAGGTTGCATCTATCGACGAAGCCTTACAAGGTCGTATGTCCGGTGTAGATATTGTAGCAAATGGTGGTGAACCCGGTGCCGGTATGTCCATTCGTATACGTGGTACAACTTCTATCAACAGTGGTTCG
>JAKLIM010000561.1 GCA_022709605.1 Bacteroidota bacterium
CTGAATCGAGAATATAGGTATCGACGAAACCGTTGTTCCAATTCGTTTGCTTGAGTTTTGCCGACGGAAATTTTGTTTTAAATGCAGTGGGAACATGTCCTGTAAAGGCCGGAAGCACGGGTTTCATTCCCAACTGGCGTTGACGATTCAGAATTTTGAGTTGCAACTCTTTATTTCTTTGCATCCACGATGGAGGTAAAGGACCACCCCAACCATCGATATTGCCCATCCAAAACCAACCAAAGTAAGCCGGCCCTGTAAAAAAGCCCGCCAATTCTTCATTAGTAAAACCCATTTCTTTGTAAACTTCGCTCCAGATATATTCCTGACCTGTGATTGCCAATGGTAAATTTATGCCGTGCAAAGCCATCCAGTCTATTTCTTTTTCCCAGCGTTGCCAGTCCCACCAACTCATGCTGTAACTAAATGTGCAATAGTTCAAGTAATAACGATATTCGTAAGGTGAAGATTTTTCAATTTTCCCCGAAACTAATGGAAGTTTCTTTGGCAAATTAAGGTTTACACCATTCCATGTTATCTGGCAATGACAATATTCATTCAGATAGTAATATAATGCAGAAGCAATACTGACACCGTTATTTCCTGCAAGTACAATTTTACCATTCAGACTATAAATCTGAAATCCATCGCCATTTACTGAACTCAACTCTACAACATCAAATTGAGCTGCATGGATTGGAACAATCCGCTGAATTAATTCACGGGATGCGGTGATATTTAATGTAGCATAAGCCCCCGAAAATATGCTTAGAAACGCAATGCAGAAAACTGTCTTTTTAAAATTCATATCAATACATGTATTTTATACTTTTAAAAACCATTTCTTTTTATACAAAAACCACAGTAATGCAAGCTGGATGAGCAGAATTCCCGAACCAATCCAGACTTCCTGCCATACTTCAGGTAAATTTTTCAGCATTCCGCCAAACAAAAATATTGAAGTGGATTCAAAATTAATCACACCATGCGAAGCCATGTAAATAAGTATTGAGTTGGTGCCAATCCATACAAATGGAATACTCCATTTTCTGAATCCCCATACATCAATTATCAGGTAAAAAACTGACAGTAGAACCAAACTCCAGCCACCTGCAAAAAGCACAAAAGAGCTTGTCCACATGTTTTTATTGATAGGGAAAAATATTCCCCAAATAAAACCCAGAATTAAAACAGCCACACCTACCGACCCTATTGTCAATCCCTTTTGCAATTTGGATAATGATATGGATTCGAAACGTAAAAAATGACCTGTAAAAACGCCAAGTAATGCTGTGGCAATTGCCGGAATGGTTGAAAGAATACCTTCAGGGTCATAAACTACCCGATGTAGTTTCCCGGGAAGAAGAATCCGGTCGATGTATCCTGCCAGATTTCCTTCGGGTGTTAAAACTCCTGCTCCAACTCCCGGAACAGGAACAAAT
>JAKLIM010000562.1 GCA_022709605.1 Bacteroidota bacterium
TAGATATTGCGGATTGCGGATTGTAGATTGTGGATTTACCTCCAGTGAACTCCGCTTCGCTCCGTTTCTGATTACTGGTTATATTAGCAAATTAGCTGATCACTATTGTCCGGTTAAAATTAAAAAACAACTTGCCACAAATACACTAAAACACTAAGTTACACTATATGAGCAAAATAAATTTGTGCTAATTGGTGCCTTTGTGCTTTGGTGGCAAAAAATGGAAAGTAAGCTGTATGTTATCCGAATCTTCGGAGACCCACAGTTATAAAGCAATTCATTCACATTTTTATTTTTTCCCCGGACAACAATGATTTTAATAATAATAAAAGGTCTTTTGGCAAAAAAAAACATATGGCTCAGGGCATGGGGCATGGAGCATGGGGCATGGGGCATGGGGCACAGAGTAATTACGAATTACGATCCCGATAGCTATCGGGAACGAATGACGAATGACGAATGACGCCCTTCGACAAAAGCCTGCCTGTATGCATAATTACGGCTTATTAATAGAATCAGTTACAGGCAGACAGGCTCAGCGAAGCTAATCCTTGAATTATGGAATAGAAACATTATTTTTGTGGTCCATAATTATTTAATATGAAATTCGTCAACAGATTAGAAGAGCAAAAGCGGCTTTCATCAGCACTGGATGGTAAAACCCCATCGTTTGTCGTGGTATATGGTCGCCGCCGTTTAGGAAAATCAACCTTACTAAAAAAGGTACTTTCTCATGCTGATGTCTATTACATGGCAGACCAGACTGAACGTTCGCATCAGATTGAACTGCTGGCTAAAGAAATCGGACTCCGGATTGAGGGTTTCGGGCAGCTGATTTATCCCGATTGGAATGCCCTTTTCGAGGCGCTCAATTTTCGCACCCGGGAAAGATTTACACTCTGTATAGATGAATTTCCCTATCTGGTAAAAAGTTCGCCGGAACTACCGGCACTTCTCCAAAAACTGATTGATGCAAAATCGCTCAGTTACAACATTATTTTATGCGGATCGTCGCAGCAGTTGATGCAGGGCCTGGTACTTGATGCAACATCTCCGCTCTATGGCCGTGCCGACCAGATTCTGAAACTATCGCCCATTCCGGTCAAATATTTCCAGGAAGTCCTGGATTGTTCGGCACAAGAAGCCATTGAAGAATACGCCGTTTGGGGCGGTGTGCCCCGATACTGGGAAATCCGTCAGCAAAGCGATTCGCTCAAGGAAGCCATCGAATACAATATACTGAATGCGCAAGGACTGCTTTTCGATGAGCCTTACCGTTTATTCATTGACGATATGCGTGATATTGTGCAGGCATCAACCTTACTTTCATTTATAGGCAATGGCGTAAACCGAATTTCAGAAATTGCAACAAGAACAAACAAACCAGCTACAAGTCTTTCTGGTCCGCTGGATAAATTAATTACACTGGGGTA
>JAKLIM010000563.1 GCA_022709605.1 Bacteroidota bacterium
TCTTCGCCATTGGCATACCCGCCCAAAAACTGAAAATCGTATCCTCGCCTATTAAACTTCTTTAATGCGGCTATGGTTAAATTGTTGGCACTGTCTACTTTGGCTACCAATTCATAAGATGAGGCCGAACCAGAATAATATACTGCACGGACAGCATCAGAGCCCGGTTTTTCGGGATAATCGAACTCGTAATACGAATAGGCATTGAATATATCGTTCGGGTTCCACACTAAAGTTCGGCCCCAGTTAATCCGCTGACGGCCTATGGATAACTCAACTTTTCCTTTAGTATATTCCACAAACGCCCTATCAATCTGTGTATTAAACAATGTGTTGCTTCCGCTATACCAATTCCAATTCAAATCGAAAAAGCCGTTGTCTTTTGCGAAATTTTCAGCGTAATCCGGAGTCAATTCTAGTGTTTCTCCCCACAAAAACTGGTTCCGGAATTGCACTTTTGCAGTAATTTTTTCATTAAAGTAATATGCCGTGTTGATGCGGTTGTGCAAAACGTAGTCCCTGGTGGCATTGCTGGAATCGCTTACAAAAACCGAGGATCCCATTTGGGAAACATAGCCATCGATGGCAAATTTTTCCTGACAAAAAGAGGCGGGTAAAATTCCAATTATAAAAAGTATAAATAAGAAACCTTTATACATAGAATTAATATTTGATTTTTTGTAGTACAACCCTTAAATTAATAAGGAATACATTACCGACCGGAGGTCGGCGATCCTATTATTCTCCCCCGTTTTTCTTTACGTCGCTCAGTATTTTTCCATCTTCGAGGGTAATAACCCGACGGGCTTTTTTCACTACCCGGTTATCGTGAGTTGAAAATATAAAGGTGATGTTTTCCTCTTTGTTCAATTTTTCCATGATATCCAGCAATGTTTCGGTAGCTTTTGAATCGAGGTTGGCTGTGGGTTCATCAGCTAATACAAATTTTGGCTTTGCAGCTAAAGCCCGTGCAACGGCCACCCGTTGTTGCTGACCACCGGAAAGTTTGGCGGGTCGGGCATTAACCCGTTCTTCGAGTCCAACGGCTTTAAGCAATTCAAGGGAACGGGCTTCACACTCTTTCTTCGATTTTCCCTGTAGGTTCATCACAAATTCGGTGTTTTCTTTGGCGGTTAAAACCGGAATCAAATTGTACGACTGAAAAACAAACCCAATGTTTCGCATCCTGAAATTGGTTAATTCAGAACCTTTCAGCAAAGTAATGTTTGAACCACCGATTAAAATCTCTCCTGAAGTAGGACTGTCGAGCCCGCCAATCATATTCAACAAAGTTGTTTTGCCACTCCCCGATGGTCCTACAATGGCGGTAAATTCACCTTCATCAAAATCCAAGGTAACCCCGTTCACTGCAATTACTTCCAATTCTGCTTCGGTATATATTTTTTCGATGTTTTCAATCTCTATTACTTT
>JAKLIM010000564.1 GCA_022709605.1 Bacteroidota bacterium
CGTGTTTTCGTAACTGCGGATTTCATTGATTACATTTTCCGTTGGTGCCGACGAAACTGCAAAAATGCCGTTAGCTACAGCACGCTCAACGCCATCGCTGTTTGAGTTCATTGGCCCAAAATCTTTGACATACAAACTACTGGAACCACCGCCATCCATATTGAACGCTGTGTAAGCTCCTGCACTTTGCATGAGCTGCGCAAGCTGTTTGGTTGTGACGCCTGCTGATAGCCCGCGACCATCAACTACACAATAAATTACCGTTTTTTTATCTTGTGAATAACCCATTCCGGTTCGGGGATGCAATTCATTCCAAATATCAGACTGTTCTACAATTCCGTTTTTAAGCATCGGCGCACGACTTTCGCCGCCGACCAGATTTGTATAGGAAGAAGAAATACCGTCCAATAGCATATTCAGCGTAATCTCAATTTCATCATTTAGTGCCAGCGAATTCAATGCAGTTTGAGCCGTTCCATGACCGGATAAAACTGCATAATCAGCCGGAATTGCCATGCTGCCTTTGTTAATTTCAATCTTGGTGACTTTTGCTTTTACGGTTTTGTTTACACCCCAGTTTTCACCCTCGAGTAGCTGAACCAACACTTCAGTTCCGAAGGCATTTGTTCTTGTGTATTTTCCATTGTGCTGATTATAAAGTACCAATTGATTATCGGCCCTTAAATGGTTTACATGGTGAATGGACACAGAATTCACACCTATTTTTACATTTCCATTATAACTCATTACGCCGATTCCCGGTTGGTTCGTTTCGTTAAAAGCGATTACTTTCCAGGTATTGGGCGTAGTGGCAATTTCGCGTTCAATCATGGTGCCGCCAATGGGTAAGCCAATGTAACCTGAAGTTGCATAAAAGTCTCCGTTAGTGCCGGCAAAATAGGTTGAACCTTCCTTGGTTTTACGTTTGGCCATTGCCGAAGGTTGTTCGCCTGAGTAAATGGAGTCACGTCCTAATACAGCTTTGAAAGAAATATAAGGATTTGAAACATCTACTTTAAGGAAAAAAACATCCAGCCGGTTATTGCTTTTTAGTCGCAGTGAAGTGTATTGAGTTCCCGGCCCAACTTTAAAATTGGCCAGTGTATCAATGGTGTACGTTTTACTGTCGATAAGAATAGTTTGACTGGAAACTATTTGAATAAAAAATATTGAAAGAAGGAGAGTTAGGAAGTAATTTTTTTTCATTTCCGAAAAGTGTTACAGATTGAAACCTGGAAAAGAAGTAAAAAGGTGATGTTTCCATCACCTTTTATTTAGAGTGAAGTGATAAAAAATCAATTAATTACCGATGACTATGCAATTTATGAAAGTGATTGTATGTATGTAATGCCACTGCTTCCGGATGAAAGTATTGATTTATCGGTTTATTCCCCTCCATTTG
>JAKLIM010000565.1 GCA_022709605.1 Bacteroidota bacterium
TCTTTCAGATTTTGATACGTAAGTCCGAAATATGCCTGATTGGAAGTTGATGAAGAAATATTCCCTCCCAGATGAACTTTCAGTCTGTCGCGAATTTTTACTTTCAGATGTAAATCAAAATTGTGCAAAGCCGGATTGTAAATAGCATGGGGAATAACTTCAAGAATTTTATCGTCCGAAATAAGTTTATAGTACCCTTCTTTAAAGTCATTCATCGTAAATTCTTCATTTTTATAATGAAAAATCTGTTCAATGTACTTCCGTTTTAAACTGTCGATTCCTGTTATTTCAACATTCTGAAATTTCAGTTCGGGAAACCGTTTTCGAAACTCATTTCTTCGTTCTGTGAGTTCGCTAAAAGGTACTCTGCGGGCAATCCGGGCTTTAATTTCGTCCAGGTAGTGCAAAGTGGAATCGTAACCGATTTTTACCAATTCGTCCACTTTATTAAAGTCGAAACCGGTAATGTCGTTATTTTTAAAGTTAAACAATATCCCATCGTATTTAGTAATATTCTGATCGGATCTGTTAATAATCATGTTCTCAATTTGACGAACCAAATTCGTTTCATCCGGTTTTTCGGGATTGCTTGACACATTACTGCCAATGATAATGCCGGGGTCAAAATGATCCCTCATCACATCAACCGGAAAATTATTGAAAATCCCACCATCAAACAACAACCTGTTGTCGATGGTAATAGGTTTAAACATAAACGGATACGTCATCGAAGCCCGAATGGCATCGCCCAAAACACCCTGCCGGAATACAACGGCTTCTTTTCGATAAATATCGGATGCTACACAGCGAAAAGGAATAAATAGTTGATCGAAATTACCGTTGGCCACCGCATTGGCTTGTGCAAACAGAGGCACAAAAGCAAAATTCATTTGATGTGGTGAAACGAGATTGGTTGGCAAAAAATTTGGTTTAATTCGTATGGAATCCAATCGATGGATGCGTAACGGGAAATCAATTATACTCGGTCGCGGATCGGAATTAAGGTAGTAATAAACATACTTGGGTTCAACCTGTCCGGATGACCAGTTTTTGAAATCGTCCGACTTGAGTATTGCTATCATCTCGTCGGGCGAGAGACCCATCGAATACATCCCACCAACCACAGCTCCCATCGAAGTTCCGGCAACATAATCAAAGGGGATGTTATTCTCTTCCAACGCTTTGATTACTCCAATATGTATGATGCCTTTTGCACCGCCACCACTCAAAACAAGTCCTACTTTCTGGGCCGAAAGCGTGGAAAATGCGATTAAAAAAGCAAAAAGTATAAAAAGGTTATTTTTCATTGAAAACAGGTTATTTTGTAAATGCAAAGGTAAATATTTATATCTGAAATGAAAAGAAAG
>JAKLIM010000566.1 GCA_022709605.1 Bacteroidota bacterium
TCACTAGTGTCCGGTTGTTGAACCGGTATTTATTCTGAAACTCTTTATTATTAATAGTTTCAGAGGTTTAAAATATTTTTCGATTTGAATTTTTTCTTGAAATTTGCCCGAAATAAAAATTTTGGGATTATGAATCAAGGAAAAACCGTATTTGCTCAATTAATGTCAAACATTTCCAAGTACGAATTTGAAAAATGTGTTGAACGTTACAAAGGCAATTATAAAGTTCAAAGCTTTACTTGCTTAGAACATTTTTATGTTATGTGTTTTGCGCAATTGACTTACAGAGAAAGTCTTCGCGATATTGCAGCATGTTTGGTAGCATTTTCAACTAAATTATATCATAGCGGCATAAAGAATGCAGTTCCAAAATCCACATTAGCAGAGGCTAATGAAAACAGAGACTGGAGAATTTATGCTGACTTTGCTCAAGTTCTAATTAAAGAAGCACGTGTGTTGTATAAAACAGACAACGAACTTCTGAATGAAATTGACAACATGGCTTATGCTTTAGACAGTTCTACAATTGACCTGTGTTTAAGTCTTTTTCCATGGGCTAAGTTTCGCAAAAAGAAAGCAGCTGTAAAAATGCATACTTTATTAGACTTACGAGGCTCAATTCCAACATTTATTGAAATAACCGATGGGCTTTGTCACGATGTAAATATCTTAGATAAAATCGTCATTGAACCCAACTCAATTTACGTAATGGACAAGGGCTATGTTGATTTTAAGAGACTTTACAAAATAACACAGGACAAAGCTTATTTTATAACCAGAGCTAAAGACAATATGGCTTATCGCCGCGTTTATAGCTCAAAAGTTGACAAATCAACAGGTTTAAAATGTGACCAGAAAATTAAGTTGACCGGTTATTATTCCAAAAAAGATTATCCCGATTATTTAAGGATAGTCAAATTCTTAGACAGTGAAACAGGAATAACTTATGTTTTTCTTACGAACAACTTTATTTTGCCTGCAATTACGATTGCACAATTATACAAAGAACGCTGGAAGGTTGAATTATTCTTTAAATGGATAAAACAACATCTTCGAATTAAAGCATTTTACGGAACAAGCTACAATGCAGTATGCTGTCAGATATGGATAGCAATATGTGCATATTTACTTGTTGCCATTACGAAAAAGAAATTAAATTTGGAGCAAAATCTCTACACTTTATTACAGACTTTTAGTCTGTCTGTGTTTGAGAAAACTGCTATAAATCAACTATTTATAAAACAACAATACAAAACAGAAACTACTTGGGATTATAATCAATTGACTATCTTTGATTTATAACCGGACAGTAGTGATT
>JAKLIM010000567.1 GCA_022709605.1 Bacteroidota bacterium
CATGGTAGCGTTCTATGTGTGATTAATCAGAATTTTACGAATTCAACCCTTCGGTTCTGTGCTTTGCCCTCGGACGAATCGTTGCCTGCCATAGGTTTGCTTTCACCGAGGCCTTTGCTGGTAAGGCGGTTAGCCGCAATTCCAAGTTTTAACATTGCATCAGCCACTGCTTTGGCACGGGCTTCGGAAAGTTTAAGGTTTGATGCATCGTCTCCATCACTGTCGGTGTGGCCTTCGACTGAAAAATTAAGTTCGGGATGATCCTGCATCATCTTTACTACATAATTGATAGTTCCCATCGATTCGGGTTTGATGGTGGCCTTGTTTACATCGAATTTAATACCGGTAGTCACAAACTTGCCATCGGTCAGGAATTTGTCGTAAAGGGGAACAGCGCCTTTGGCAATGCGGATATTTTTGATAAAATACTCGCCTTCTTTGTGGTTGTAAGTACCAATACTAATGCCTGTAGGGTTTCCGGTGATATTTGGTATGTTCAGCAATCGGGCGTCATCCATATAAACTTTCAGCGCTCTTTTATTGAATGAAATAGCAATATGTCTCCATTTTGCCACTTTATCAATATTGGAACGGGCTGCTTCGGGGAACACCTTCTCATTTTGACCATATTTGGCATTATTGATATAAAATTGCAAATAATCAAGGTCATTCCTTTTTTGATTTTTTGAATCATAAAATACAATTTTATAGGATTGACTAAATTTATCAGCCATAAAGTAACAGTCGAACTCTATGGTAAATTCATCTGGCAAATAATCGTTCTTATTGTTTTCGATTAAGGGCACAATGCCGTTAGGGAAGTTACCGACTTCGCGAAAGAATATAACATTACTATTGTCAAAAAAAGCATTTTCGACCGTTCCGGCTTTTAAATCCCATTTACTTGGGAACTCACCGTTTTGTTCGCCTTCCTGATTGTCCTCGAAAATAATTTCGGTGCCGGGCACAAAATCATATTTTGCCCAGGTCAGCACCGGAGCCTGCTTTTCCGGCTCCTGGGGTGCGGGTTGATTGTCTGTGTCTTTTGAGTTCTTGCCGTTATCAGAATTACTTTCATCTGATTCTGCATCCGATTTGTCATTTTTCTTATTGTCAGATTTTTTTTCCCCGTCACTTTTCTTGTCTTTCCCATCACCGCTTACGGTATCATCAATACCATCTTCTACGGCATCAAGTGATTTGTCAACGCCATTGTCGATGCGGCGCTCAACCCGGTTTTCAACATTGCGTTCAGCTTTTTTTATGCTTCTGTTCACTACTTTGTTCAGGTCAATCTGCGCGTAGGTATTC
>JAKLIM010000568.1 GCA_022709605.1 Bacteroidota bacterium
TGAGTCAATGTATTTCTTGATTTCAGGAAAAGGGAATCTGTTCTACCGGTCTTGAGACGCAGAAAACCTTTGCGCTCGGTAACCGACCAAAGTTTGTTATCCGGATTATGATTCCATTGCCAAACCAACGGCAAAGCAGGTTCGCCTTTTTTACGTTTAAACTCATCATTATTCACAATACCAGGAATCAAACCGGTGCTGGCAGGTAAATCGAGCGTATCAGGCACCTTACCATCTACACCAATTACAGGCCATCCATCAACCCATTTCATTGGCACTAAAAATGGAATACGACCAACCGCTCCATGGTCCTGAAATAAATAGGCAAACCATCGGCCATCAGGCATATCGATCATTCCTCCTTGAGCAACACCTTTATCCTGAAGGGCTATGCGACCTTCCCAGGGACCCATAAGATTGTCAGCGCGGTGAACAAGAACCGTACGCATTCCTCCTCTTGGCCATGAGATATTGAACATATAATATTTACCATCGTGTTTGAAAAACTGCGATCCTTCAGCTTTCAGCATATTTGGTTCGGTCGGGGCACTTGCATTTTCTATAAGCACCTGATTTAAACCACCTTCTTTCACGCCGGTCAAATCTTCGTTCAGCTCAACAATATTTAATCTTCCACCACCGGTAATCAGGTATGCACGTCCATTATCGAAAACCAATGTACAATCGTGAAAACCGGGTTTGAACTCATTCATCTTCCAATTACCTTTTTCAATATCGTTGGTTCTGAAAATATACGTTTTATCGGTTGTTTGTGCATAAGTTGCAATATAATACGTCCCGTTGTGATAACGGAGACTGCTGGCCCAGGAACCTTTTCCGTAATTGCTTTTACCATTCACTAGGCTCAATGCATCCATTTCGCCCAGGGTATTGTAGGCATAATTAAGCATTTCCCAGTTTACAAGATCTTTCGATTTCATGATGGGCACACCCGGACACATGTGCATGGTAGTACTGGCCATGTAATACGTGTCGCCAACACGAATCATCGACAAATCGGGCACATCGGAATAAATGATCGGATTTTGAGCTTTATTAACTTGCGCAAAAAGCGATATCGAGAGAGTCAAAAACAGACTTGCAATAAAAATGGTTTTTTTCATGTGTTTATCATTATTTTTTTA
>JAKLIM010000569.1 GCA_022709605.1 Bacteroidota bacterium
CGTAAAATAATATTCGCCAATTTCCTTTACTTTTCCAATCGGTTCACCCATCGATTTTGGCGTATTGGGCTGTATAATTTCATTGTGTCGTCCATGCAAAAAATAATCGGTATTCCCGCGTCGGAAACTTTTTTCAGGATTTGGTTCAAAAAAGAAAGTGGTTTTGCCAAGGGATGATTTCTGAAATTTATCGGAACTTTCTAAAATAGCATCTATTTTTTTCCGGTAAAATGATGTTATATTCTTCACATAATCAGCATCTTTCAGTCGGCCTTCTATTTTGAACGACATTATACCTGCATGCATCATTTCTTCCAGCGAATCGGATAAATCCAAATCTTTGAGCGATAGTAAATGTTTATTTTTTACCAAAATATTTTCATCCGCATCGGTTAAATTATAGGGCAATCGGCAATATTGCGCACACTGACCCCGATTGGCGCTTCGTCCACACATGGCCTGACTCATGTAACATTGTCCACTGTAACTCACACACAATGCACCGTGTACAAAAGCTTCGAGCTCAACATTGGTACTTGAAGAGATTTCTGTTATTTGTTTCAAAGTTAACTCGCGGGCCAACACCACACGACTAAAACCAACATCTTGTAAAAATCGGACTTTTTCAACAGTACGGTTATCGGTTTGTGTACTGGCATGAAGCGCAATGGGCGGCAAATTCATTTTCAGAATGCCCATATCCTGCACTATTAAGGCATCGGCTCCGGCGTTGTAAATTTGATGAATCAACTTTTCAGCCTCGGGCAATTGATCGTCGGTAAGTATGGTATTTAATGCTACAAATATTTTAGAACGAAACCGATGCGCATAATTCACCAGCGTTTCAATATCTTCCATCGAATTTCCGGCGGCAGATCGCGCGCCAAACTGCGATGCCCCAATGTACACAGCATCAGCACCATGATTGATGGCAGCCAATCCACATTCAAGGTTTTTGGCTGGAGAAAGGAGTTCGATAATCATAATATGCCAATTTTTTAATATGCCAATGTGCCAATTAACTAATGTGCCAATTTTTTAATATGCAAATGTGCCAATTAACTAATGTGCCAATTTTTTAATATGCAAATGTGCCAATAAACTATTGTGCAAATTTTTTAATAT
>JAKLIM010000057.1 GCA_022709605.1 Bacteroidota bacterium
CCAAATCCTGACGGTTTTGTTCAGCATATATCTGAGCAGATTCCTTGCGCTGCTTTACCATTTTCTGAACAATTTTCACAGCCACCTCATCGGCCAGATTTCCATCTCCGCCCTTGGCCGTTTTAGCTTCCAGAAATTCCTTTTTCATGCCGCGCAGTGCTTCAAGAGCCACTTTATCGCGGGCCAACATAGCAGTTTTTATATCACCGCTCACTTTATCGAATAATTCGTTCATACTGATTATTATTTACATTACAAATATTGTCACAATCTAAGGAAGAGAACACGAAATCTTAAATTGATTGCGTCGCTACCACTGTGAATTTTTAACGCACAGCAACACGCTCATTAACCTGAAAATAGAAATTAGAAAATGGAAAATAGAAAATAGAAACTTGTAACACGAAACCTGAAACCTGAAACACGAAACCTAAAACCTGAAACAAAATTACTATTTCATAAATTTTCTTCTCCACGAGGGAATATTCTCCACCTTTTTCAATGTTGGTTCATCCTCCAAATCATCCAGCGTAATTTCTTCAAGCATTATTTCGTTTTCTGGTTGTTCTGCTTGAAATGATCCTGCATCAGATTTTTTTACAGGCTTTTTATAATATTGTTCAATCGCCCGTTTCATTTCCTCTTCTTTTGATAATTTTTCGGAGCCGGAATTATTAATGGCTGCCACTACATTTTGCAAAGTAGCCGGAGCATGACCGTGATGATTTTGTTTGAACCCTTTGATTACTGTTGCGGGCATTCCGGGAATATCGCCTACACCATAACCAGTGGCTATAATGGTGATTTTCACGTTATCAGCAAGTGTTTCGTCGAATGTAGCTCCCCAAATTACCTGAACATTATCACCAACTCTTGTCATAAAGTCATGGATTTGTTGCACTTCTTCCATTTTAATCTGATTGGTAGTAGAGCAATACAAACTTAACAGCACTTTACTTGCGCCTCTCACATCGTTGGTGTTCAGCAGTGGTGAATTCAATGCATCTTCGATGGCTTTAGTAATCCGGTCTTCGCCCGAAGCATAACCGGTATTCATGATCGCTACATTTCCATCCTTCATAATGCTGTAAACATCAGCAAAGTCAGTGTTTATATAACCCGGAACAGTGATAATTTCAGCGATTCCTTTTGCGGCATTTGTCAGCACATCATCGGCTTTTGCAAAGGCATTAGCTAATTCCAGATCTGGATAAATTTCTTTGAGTTTCTCGTTGTTAATAACTAATATAGCATCAACATGTTGGCTCAAAGCAGCTATGCCATCAAGCGCTTGCTTTATTTTTAAATTACCTTCGAAAGCAAAAGGAATGGTAACAATACCCACGGTAAGAATTCCTAAATCGTGAGCCGCTTTAGCCACTACAGGCGAAGCTCCTGTACCAGTTCCACCGCCCATACCGGCAGTTATAAACACCATTTTGGTATTATCTTCGAATATAGCCTGAATTCTTTCAATCGATTCCTCGGCAGCCATACAAGCTACGGTAGGATCGCCACCCGCGCCGAGACCGGCAGTTTTATTTATACCTAACTGAATTTTTGTTGGAACAGGCGATTTAACCAATGCCTGATTATCAGTATTACAAACTACAAAAGAAACATCTTTTATGCCCTGGCGATACATGTGATTCACTGCATTTCCGCCTCCACCGCCAACTCCGATTACTTTTATTATTGATGTATCAACAAGAGGTAATTCCAAAGGTAAATTTTCATCTATGTTACCCATATTTTTAATTTTTAATTAGTAAAGTTTAAACTTGTTATTTTGTTATATTTTAGATAGTTACGATTCATTAGTTATTCGATTTTTTAATATTCATAGTCCGATTTGTTTTAAGTTAGTTTTATATTAGAAAATAATGCTGCCATCATAAAAATTGCAATTCATTGAAGCAAGCTTTTGTCTAATTTTCTCCCGATAGTTATCGGGATTCTTATTTTCTTATTTTCTCAATTTCTTATTTTAAAAAGTACATTACATTTCATTTTTATCTTCAAAATATTCGATTATTTTTTGTTTTAAACCACCCTTTTGAATTTTAGGCTCTTTTTTTACTTTCTTTTTATGGTCGAGAACGGGATGAATTTTCCGATATTCGTTGGCAAGTGCTATTGTACCAATCATTTGCGAGAAAAACGGATCAGCATACTTTTCAACTTCAGTGTTCTGTAACCAATCTTTATGATTTCCGAAACGGGTATATAACCCTGTTTTTTCATATATGTAATCAATAAGATAATTAAGTTTTGAAGCTCCACCGGTTATTATAATTCCGTCCTCGAGTTCGCTTGCATGCTGTTCAATCAGATTAAATATCGGATGCAACGATTCATCGAGTCTGGCTTCGATAACCGAAGCCAAAAATTCAGTTGATATTTTAATGTTTGGCGCTACAGGATCTTCTGCTTTTACTGATATATAAATATTGTCAATTACTGAAGATTTGAGGGCGCTTCCTTTTATAAACTTCAGTTTTTCGGCATTGGCATCATTTATACCCAATTCCTGAATATCTTTTGTAATATTTTTTCCGCCTAAAGGGATAATTAAATAATGTTGCAATGCTCCATTTAAATAAATACCAACCGATGTAGTTGAAGCACCAAAATTGATCAAAGCACAACCGTTATCGCGTTCCTTATCGTCGAGCAAAACTGCCGACAAAGCTTCGATGGCAAGTGATCGATGCTCGATTACGATACCGGTGCGATCGAAACAGTCGTCTAACTTGTTAATTATTTGCACATTGCCATATACGATATTGTAATTTCCGGTAATTTGAATTCCGGTTTTTCCGGAAGGATCGTCCATTTTTTGACCATCGAGTGAATAATAAAGGGGTATAACATCAAAAATAATGACATTTTCACCCTTTACCTTTTTCTCGGCTTCTTCATGCATGTCGGCCAGTAAACCGTCGGTTACAATTTTATTTCCACCTACAAAATGATTGATGCTCACATGAAGATTTTTCATACTTTTCGCACCCATACTAATACAAATCTGTTCGATTTCGGGGATTTTGGCGCTGTTTTTCAACAACTTAACCAACGAATTAATTTTAAATGACGCTCCGGAAGAATTTTCAACAATTCCATGTTTCACATCTTCGGAATGCAGAGACTCAACCGATAGAATTTTGATTCTATTGTTTTCATCAACTTCAGCTGCCATTGCCGAAATTCTGGAGCCTCCCATATCAATTGCTACATATTTTTCAGCCATTATAACTTTTTATTAATAGTATCAGTTTTTTGTATTTGTACTTGCTTTGTGGCTAACTTTTTAGGATCGGGTTTGGAACATACAATTTGGTTATTGTATTGTAAATCAATTATTTCGTACCTGTCCCAGCCAATCTGTGAAAATGCTTCGGTGTATAATAATTTTAGTTTGCCGAGTTTGTCGCGGAAATTATCGAGATTTCCTAATTTTATTACCGCATTACCAACCCGGGGAACAAGTTCAACATTTTGATTTTTTGTTACATAAATCTGTTCGATCTGCGAATTCCAAAACGTGTTTTCTTCGAGAAAACAGATGAAGTCGAAAAGCGGCCCTTCTGCCATCGATTTAGTTATGTAACCTGAAACAACCGGCACATAAACAGTATGTTCTAATAAAGTAGGCATCAATTTCCGTTCGGTATCTACATAATATGAATGTGATCCGGCTAATAAATACTTTGGACTGCGCTGACCTAAAACAAGATACACTTTTCCTGAAGGCGTTTTGAAACATTCAGCATAGTTTACCAAAAAGTAACTTTTTAATTTTTTTTCAATTTTTTCGGTGTTAATATCTTTGTACGATTCGCCTATCGGATGAAGATCGGCATTGTCTAATATTGCTGAAATATCATTTTTTGTATACAAACTGTTTTTTTCGTTGAACGGAAAAGTGATAACTAAATCCTTACAAACGATTTCGTTATCAGTAGGATAAAAAGTGATTGCTGCAAAAACAAGGTATCCTGTCAGCAGAAAAACGCCTAGAAAAATAAATATATATTTAATTACGGTTGTTTTCATTCATTTATTTTTTCACTTTTCATCTCTTTCAACTGGTTTTTGATCAATGGAACCAATTTATCAATATCGCCGGCGCCAAAAGTTACCAAAACCTCAGGATGCTTATTTCTGAGCAATGACAAGAGATTTTCCTTGGTACACATGGTTTTATTTTCTATGGTAACGTCTTTGAATATCAGATTTGAATCCACTCCTTCGATTGGTAATTCGCGTGCAGGATAAATATCAAGTAAAATCAATTCATCTAACAATGACAATGCTTCAGCAAAGTCAGCAGCAAAATCTTTTGTTCGTGAATAAAGATGAGGCTGAAAAATGCCCGTGATCTTTTTATCACTATAAAGTTCGCGAATGGATTGAATGCTTGCCTTTAGTTCACTCGGGTGATGTGCATAATCGTCCATAAATATCACTTTGTCAGACTTATAAACCAAATTGAACCGGCGATATACACCTGAATACGAAGATATTCCAACTCTTAGTTCTTCGGAAGAAACTCCGTTGAGCCAGGCGATTGCCATGGCAGCAACACTGTTTTCGATGTTAATTTTCACCGGTACGCCCAGTCGAACATCGGCAATTCTTTCGGTAGGCGTTACAAAATCAAAATGAATTTCGCCTTTCAATATTTTGATGTTTTCGGCACAGAAATCGCCACCTTCGTCCATCGAATACGTATAAAGTTTAACCCCTTTGGCTAAATTCGGTTTTACGTCAATGCCTTTTCGCATAATTAATGCGCCTCCGGGTTTTATCAACGACGTAAAGTGTTCAAAACTTTCGCGAAAAGCTTCCGGAGTTTTGTAAATGTCCAAATGATCCGGATCGGCCGACGTAATTACCGCCATATAAGGCGAAAGTTGATGGAACGAACGATCGTATTCATCAGCTTCGATAACCACCAGATTGCTTTCGTTTGAGAGCAGCAAATTGGTGTTATAATTGTTTGAAATTCCACCCAGAAATGCATTACACATTACTTTGGATTGATAAAGTAAATGTGCACAAATGGTTGAAGTTGTTGTTTTTCCATGCGTTCCGGCAATACAAATCCCTTTGCTTTGTCGGGTAATATTTCCCAATACTTCGGCACGTTTTAGTATTTTGAAATTATTTTCGAGGAAATATTGTAATTGCAAATTATCTTCAGGAATGGCCGGTGTACGAACCACCATTGTCGTTTCAGCTTTGCGGAATTTTGGTGGAATTTCGTTCGGGGCGTCAGTATAAAATACATCAATTCCTTCGGATTTTAAGTCTTCGGTGAGTTTAGTCTGTGTACGGTCGTAGCCTGCCACATCGCAGCCTCTGGTTTTGAAATAGCGGGCCAAAGCACTCATTCCAATGCCACCAATTCCTAAAAAATAGTATCTGATATATTTATCCATAAATTAATTTTTGTAACAAAAACAGCGCATAAAATTATTAAAAAATTGTTGTTAAAGTAGTTAATCAGTTTATTATATTAGAATCATTTAACCTTTATCAATTTAATTACTTCATCAGCTATTCTGTCGGCCGAATTTTTTTCAGCCATTTTCAGAATATTTTCACTCAAAGTATTCAGTTCTTTATTGTTTTTTATCAATTCCAATGCTTTAGGAATTAATTGCTCTTTTGCATCCAAGTCTTTAACCATCACCGCGGCATTCTGCTTTACTAAAGCGAATGCATTTTGGGTTTGATGATCCTCAGCAACATTGGGCGAAGGCACCAGAATAACGGGTTTGGCCAACAGGCAAAGTTCTGAGATTGAGCTTGCACCAGCCCTCGAAATCACCAAATCGGCAATTGAGTAAGCATAATCCATTCTCGAAACAAAATCAGTCACCAACAAAGCCGGCGATGTAAATGCTTCGGCAGCTTTACGAGCACTTTCAATGTAAAATTTCCCGGTTTGCCAGATGACCTGTAGACCAGACTCAGAAAGTGTTTGCAAATACGCTGTTACACTTTGATTCAGTGTTCGGGCTCCTAAACTTCCACCAACGATCAAAATTGTTTTTTTATCGGGCGAAAAACCAAAGAAATCATACGCTTCTTTTGCTTTTGGACCAACGTTAAATAAATCCTGACGAACCGGATTGCCTGTTTTTACTATATTGGCTGCCGGAAAAAACTTACTCATATTGTCGTAAGCCACACAAATTTTTCCGGCTTTTTTAGCCAACAATTTATTGGTAACTCCGGCGTATGAATTTTGTTCCTGAATAAGTGTTGGGATATTAAACGCCGAAGCGGCTCTTAAAGTTGGAGCACTTGCATATCCACCCACGCCAATGGCCACATCGGGTTTAAATTTTCGGATGATACGACGGGCAATGACTATACTTTTAAATAATTCAAGGAGCACTTTTACGTTCCGAAACATATTTTTTCTGTCGAAACCGCTTACAGGCAATCCTTCGATGCGATATCCGGCTGCAGGAACGCGTTCCATTTCCATTCGGCCAAGTGCACCTACAAAAAGTATTTCGGCATCCGGAAATTTATTTTTCAACGCATTGGCTATACTTATTGCCGGAAAAATATGTCCACCTGTTCCTCCACCGCTAACTATAAAGCGGTATTTTCGTTTTTCAGAAGCAGTATCTGAGTTCGGAATCACGTTAATATTTTCTTTATCGCTCATAATTATTTAAAAATTAAAAAAACAAACATTGAAAAAAATACATTTTGATGTTCATTATAACTCATCCAAACTTACAACCGGAATTTTCTCTGCATTTTTCGGTGCATTTTGTTGTTCCTCTTTCAACTGACGGGTTATGGCCAATATTACCCCAAAATAAATGCAGGTAACAATAATCGATGTTCCTCCGCGGCTTATCATTGGAAGCGGCTGACCGGTTACCGGAATCAGACTTGTAGCAACAGCCATATTTACAAATGCTTGAATGACAAGCATAAGCGATAACCCAATAACCAGAATTGCCGGAAAAACAGTAGAACTTTTTGTTGCAATTCTACCGGCTCTGAACAATAAAATCAGAAACAGCAAAATTACAAAAATACCACCAAACATACCTGTTTCTTCTACAATTATTGCATAAATAAAGTCGGAATAAGCTTGTGGAAGAAAATCGCGCTCAACACTATTGCCCGGAAATAAACCGAAAAAACCGCCCCGTGCAATTGCAATTCTGCCGTGCTGCACCTGTAGATTATCGTCGGTAATTTCGTATTTAGCCGTTTTATTTTCCGATTCATCGAAATGTCGTTCAATACGACCAACCCAGGTATAAGCCCTGTCGAACATTTTGGGCATCGATTCTTTAGGAATGGTTTTTACAGCACCAAAAGCCATAAAGCCTAAAACAACAATGGTGACAGCAACCAAGCCGAGTTTAACCACCGAGATATTCCCAATAAACATCATGACAAATACAACAAAAAACAAAAGAAAAGCGGTGGAAAAGTTTTCAAGCAAAATTAGCGGACAAACCACAACCAATAAAACTATTATATTTCCAAAATACTTCCATTCATCGGTTTTTTTGTTTTTTATTCTCGAAATTAAATCGGCAGCAACAATAATTAATGATAATTTTGCTATTTCGGAGGGTTGAAACTGAAATCCACCAATTGATAACCAGCGTGTTGCGTCATTTGCGCTTTGCCCTTTGAACATTACAAATATGAGCAATATTACAGAAATAATTAATCCAACGTATGAGAATATTCTGATCTGATACAATTTAAGAAACTGTACTCCAAAAACCAATGCCACACCGGTAAGCAGGAAAAGTACATGACGCAATACAGGTGTAGAGTAGTTGGCTGCCCTGTAAGCCAACGTACTTGATGCGCTGTACATTTCAATGATTGAAACCAGGCACATAAAGATAAACACAACCCAAAGGATTGAATCACCTTTCATGTATCTTTTTAGAAATGATTCCATTTGTTATATTAATTTGAGAATTTGAAAATTAAGAATTAAGAAATAAGAAAATAAGTTCCGATTGCTATCGGAAAAGGAATTACATAGCCTGAAGGTTTCCTGATTAGTTAGCAGGCAAACCCGAAACCCGAAACCCGAAACATGAAACCCGAAACCCGAAACCCGAAACGAGAAACGCTATTATAAATTCCTGACGCAAGCTTTAAACTGACAGCCTCTGTCTTCGTAGTTTTTAAACAAATCGAAGCTGGCACAGCAAGGCGACAACAAAACGGTATCGCCGGGTGATGCCAGTTTATATGCTTCTTTTACTGCATCTTCCATTGATTTTACATCGATAATATTTTTATTTTTACCATCGAAAAAAGTATGAAGCGGCGAATTGTCAACGCCAAGGAAAATTAACCCTTTCACTTTGTTGCTTACCAATTCCTCAATTTCAGTATAATCATTGCCTTTATCGGTTCCACCCAAAATAAGCACAACAGGTGTTTTAATACTTTGCAGTGCATACCAGCATGAGTTCACATTGGTCGCTTTTGAATCGTTGATAAATATCACATTGCGCACTGTAGCCACATATTCGAGGCGATGTTCCACTCCCTGAAAATCCTGAAGTGACTGACGGATATTTTCCTTTTTTACATTTACAATAGAAGCTGCAAGTCCTGCTGCCATTGAGTTGTAGGTATTGTGCATACCTTTCAGTGCTAAATCTGATGCCGGCATTTCAAATAGGGATTTAAGGGTTTTAATTACAAATTTTTCTTGTTCAATAAATGCTTTTGATTTCTCGGTCCGCTCTACTGCAAACGGATACAATGCTGAGTTTATATTTCTTTTTTTCAATTCTGCCTTTATTACCGGATCATTTTCCCAAAAGATAAAAGCATCTTTATCGGTCTGATTTTGAGTAATTTTGAATTTAGAATCTACATAATTCTGAAAATTATAATCGTACCGATCCAAATGATCGGGTGTGATATTCAACAGAATAGCAATGTCGGCTTTAAATTCTGTCATTCCGTCGAGCTGAAAACTGCTTAATTCAATGACATAATAATCGTACGATTCGGTGGCCACCTGAAGCGCCAGACTATTCCCGATATTTCCTGCCAAACCAACTTTTAGTCCGGCATTTTTAAGTATATGATACACCAGTGTAGTTGTGGTGGTTTTTCCGTTACTTCCGGTAATGCAAATCATTTTCGCGTTTGTGTATCGACCTGCAAATTCAATTTCAGATATTACAGGTGTTCCCTGCGCTTTCAATTTTTTTATTAAAGGTGCTTTGTCCGGAATTCCGGGACTTTTAATAATTTCGTCGGCATTCAGAATTTTTTCCTCGCTGTGCTGTTTTTCTTCCCACAAAATTTCGTATTTATCCAGCAACTCTTTGTATTGCGGTTTTATTTCCGACAAATCGGAAAGAAAAACTTCAAAGCCTTCTTTCTTTGCTAAAACTGCTGCTCCTGCACCACTTTCGCCGCCTCCTAAAATTACTATTCGTTTCATAACTTTTTCCCCGTAAAAGGTCAGGGGACTATCTTATTTTCAATGTAATAATTGTTACTGCTGCCAGGATAATTCCAACGATCCAGAAACGGATCACAATTTTTGATTCGGGCATGGCTTGTAACGGTTTTTGTAACAACGCATTGATGCCGGAATTTCCCGGTTTTTGAAAATGGTGATGCAAAGGTGTCATTTTAAAAATACGACGTCCTTCACCATACCTAAGTTTGGTTATTTTAAAATACCCTACCTGCATTACAACCGAAAGATTTTCGATAATAAATACGCCGCACAAAATGGGAATCAATAATTCCTTGTGAATAGCAATGGCGAACACCGAAATAATTCCACCAAGGGTAAGACTGCCCGTATCGCCCATAAAAACCTGAGCAGGAAAGGAGTTGTACCAAAGAAATCCGGTAGTTGCACCAATAAAAGCTCCTGCAAACACCAATAATTCGCCTGTTCCGGGTAAGTACATGATATTCAGATATCCGGCGTAGTTCATATTGCCCGAAACATAGGCCAGGATACCAAGTATCACCCCAATAATGGCGGATGATCCGGTTGCAAGACCATCTAATCCGTCGGTCAGATTAGCTCCGTTCGATATGGCTGTAACAATAAATATAACAACAACGACAAATAATATCCAACCGTATTTTTGTGCTTTATCGCCTGCTTTGGTAAAAGCATCAGCATAATCCAGGTTATTGTTTTTAAAGAACGGAATGGTTGTTTTTGTCGATTTAATATCTTTTTTGGCATAAAGTACATTTTCAACCCTTGTTTTTTCGCCTTTTACTTCAATATTTTCGCGAATAACAATGTCAGGACTCAGGTACATTGTAAGTCCTACGATTAACCCCAAACCTACCTGACCAATAATTTTGAACCTGCCACTTAAACCTTCCTTATTTTTTCTGAACACTTTAATGTAATCATCGGCAAAACCAATCAATCCCAACCATATTGTGGTGAAAATCATCAATATTGTATAAGTGTTATTCAGCTCCGCAAGTAATATTGTAGGAATCAGTATGGCCAGAATAATTATTATTCCACCCATTGTAGGCGTGTTTTTTTTGCTCATTTGACCTTCGAGGCCCAAATCGCGAATGGTTTCACCAATCTGTTTTTTGCGAAGAAAATCAATAATTTTACTACCGAAAAGTGTTGAAACTGCCAATGCCAGAATAAATGCCAAACCCGTACGGAACGAAATAGAAATGAACATTCCGGCTCCCGGAACATCAAAATATTTGTCTAAGTAAGTAATTAAGTGGTACAACATATTTTAAGTTTTTTATTTCATGTTTCGTGTTTCATGTTTAAAAATTCAGAAGCAATTTTTCACTTCTTCTCTGTCGTCGAAATGATGTTTAACGCCCCGGATAATCTGATAATCTTCGTGTCCTTTGCCTGCCACCAACACCACATCGCCTTTTTGAGCAAGTGCGCATGCCGTTTTTATTGCTTCACGTCGGTCGACAATGGTGAGACTTTTATTTTTCTGAACAATATCCAACCCGGCTATCATATCGTTTAAAATGTCCTGAGGTTCTTCAAATCGTGGATTATCCGAAGTGAGAATGGCTTTCCAGCTTCCATCCACTGCTTCGCGAGCCATCATGGGACGCTTTCCTTTATCCCGGTTTCCACCGCAACCAACTACAGTTATCAGTCGCCCGTTACCCTGCAAAATCTGATTAATTGTGCCAATAACATTGTTGAGCGCATCGGGTGTGTGCGCATAATCTACAATGGCGGTGTATCCCTGCGGAGCTCTAAGTGTTTCGAAACGCCCTGAAACAGAGTGTAATGCACTCATGATGCGTAAAATTTCAAGGCTATCCTGACCCAATAATATTGCTGTGCCGTAAACCGCCGACAAATTGCTGGCATTAAATTTACCAATAAACGAAACATTGACTTCCATGTCATTCATATTGAGCAACATACCCTCAAAACCGTGTTCAAGAATTTTGGTTTTAAAATCGGCCATTGCGCGCAATGAATACGTGTATTTTTTTGCTTTCGAATTCTGAAGCATCACCAAACCGTTGGTATCATCTACATTGGTTAACGCAAAAGCATCGGCGGGTAAATCATCGAAAAATTGTTTTTTGGCTTTCAAATAATTTTCGAAAGTGAGATGATAATCAATGTGATCGCGGGTAATGTTGGTAAACACGCCTCCTTTGAACTCAAGTCCCGCAATCCGACGCTGATCTACTGCATGTGAACTTACTTCCATAAAAGCATATTCACAACCTGCATCCACCATTTGCGCCAACAATTCATTCAAAGCCAACGCATCGGGTGTTGTGTGAGTTGCTTCAACGGCTACATCGTCAATGTAGTTGCAAACCGTTGACAATAAGCCTGTTTTATATCCTAATTTCCGAAAAAGATGATATAACAAGGTGGCGATGGTCGTTTTGCCGTTTGTTCCTGTAACTCCGACTAGAATAAGTTTCGACGATGGAAAATCGTGCATTGCCGAAGCCATTTTACCTAAAGCATCAGCGCTGTTATCTACTTTAACATACGTAATTGAAGGAACTGTTTCGGAAGGAATTTCTTCGCAAACAACGGCCAAAGCACCATTATCAATGGCTGTAGAAATATATGAATGACCATCGGAAGCCGATCCGCGGGTAGCAACAAATACAGAACCCGACTCAATCTTTCGTGAATCGAACTGAATATCAGAAACTTCAATTTCAGTATTTCCTATCAATTTTCTGACAGATACATTTTGCAGTATATCTTCTAAGATCATATCAATCGATGTTTAATTTTTTTTTGGTTTTTCATATTGATCTAAAATCAATACCACATGTTGTCCTTTACTGATTATCGAGCCCGGCTTCAGGTTTTGGGAAATCACTTTTCCTCTGCCACTCATGTGAGCGTACAACCCCAGTTTATTTACTATATACATTGCATCTTTGGCGCCCATTCCACACAAATTAGGAATTTTATTGCCATGAACCGACATGGGGATTACTTTGTTGCCTTTATCACTGTTCTGAACCTGAACCCATTCGGTTTCCGAAGTTCCCATTGACAAATTTATATTTTTCATAACGGTTTCCGCTGCAGTAAAATTCCCTGATTTTACCTCCGGAATAAGCGAAATTTTTTGTGTGGTGTCGTTTTTAATGCTTTGCAAATTAAAAGTAGATTTTAACGACATAACCTGTTCGGCAATGCTTTTGAAAACTGAACCGGCCATTTTTCCGCCCGATGGATAACCTTTTGACGGTTCGCGAATAACCACAATGAGCGTATACAGCGGATTGTCGGCAGGAAAATAGCCACAAAACGATACCTGATGACTTTTGCCTCCCAGGGTATAACCTGATCTGCCTTTCGATATTTGTGCAGTTCCGGTTTTGCCGGCAATTCGTACAAATTTCGACAACATGTTTTTGGCTGTACCTTTTTCACCTTCAATCACGCCAAGCAATGTTTCGCGAACAACAGCCAACGTTGCAGGTTTACAAATTTGAGAATTTATTACTTCAGTTTCGAATGTTTTGATGGTCTGTCCGTTTTTCATTATTGCTTTCACAAAAAATGGACGTATCAGTTTGCCGTTATTGGCTATCGAATTGTAAAAAGCAAGCGTATAAATGGGTGGAATCTGGGTTTCGTAGCCTATCGACATCCAGGGTAAAGCAGTGGCTGACCACTTTTCAGGATTCCTTTTGGGATGCTTTATTTCAGGTTTGGCTGTACCGGGAATCTCAAGTTTCATAAGTTTATGAATCTTCATTTTGTAAAGTTTCTCTACAAATTCCGACGGATTATCGCCATACGCTTTCACAATTGTTTTTGAAACACCGATATTCGATGAAGCATGAATTGCCTGAGCAAGGGTAATATTATGGTAACCTCCTTTCGAAGCATTATGATCTCTCATGATACGACCACCAATTGGCCATAAACCATTTCCGGTCTGAATGGTATCGGTAATTTTAGCTCGTCCGTCATCCAAAACGGCCATAAGCGATACAACTTTAAACGTAGAACCCGGTTCCACTTTATCGCTTACTGATCCGTTTCTGTTTTCAGTGTAAGAGCTGTCTGCATTTCTTTGCATATTCACAATTGCTTTCACTTCGCCCGACTGTACTTCCATTAAAATTGCGTAGCCCGAAGCTGCTTCAAAAGATTTGAGACTGTCAACGAGTGCCTTCTCGGCAATGTCCTGTAAGTCGATATCGATGGTTGAAAGTATGTCCATGCCATCGGTTGGTTCTACCTGAACGGTTTCTTCGTAATGATTGGCTACTTTCTGTTTGGTCGAAAGTCCCGGTATTCCTAATAATTCTTTATTGAAAAATAATTCCAATCCACTTTTACCGCCCATGGCTTCGTCGGCATAAATATCGCCAATTGTACGCGAAGCCAACGAACCGAAAGGTCTTACCCGTTGGAACAATTCTTTGGTAATCAGACCACTTTTTATGCGTCCAAGTTTATAAAGCGGCAGTTGACGCAAATCTTTGAGTTGCGAATAGGATATTCTTTTGGGGTACAATTTCAATTCCGCTTTTTGTTC
>JAKLIM010000570.1 GCA_022709605.1 Bacteroidota bacterium
CACAAATATATTTTACTCATTTAGTGTATCCCGATAGCTAACGGGATAGGGACTTAGAGTCTTCGTGGCAACCTCTTTTTTAATTTTAACCGGACAATAGTGTATTAAAATCAGTAGTTCAACCCAAATGCCCACAAAGGCACAACATTTTTATAGCCGTATTCAATATTATCTTTTACAATAAAGGCATTGGGCGTACTTTTGATTTGTTGCTGCGATTTGCTTTTGCCGCCAACTTCAAAAGTATATTTGTCAATTTTAAAATCGGCAACTGCAGAAGAGACTAATGCATTATTTACCCGGGTTTGATTCATGAAAAATGTTTCGCGGATATTTCCGGTTTCAGGTTCTTTCGGTGATAAATAATAAACCAGGTTAGAATTGTCTAAATATATTTTTTCAACTTTGCCCAAACCAATTATTCCATTTGCCTGATCGCGCAAGCGTGCAATAAGTCCTGCATCTTCCATAAAAGTGAGATATTCTTCGAGTGAATTACGGCTCACTTCCAGCTTTCCGGCAAGCGACACAAAATTGGGTTTAAACGGTACGCTTTCGGCAACTACAAGCAACAGCTTTTTCAGTTTTCGCGCAGTTGTTACTGATAAATTTGCAAACTGAGGTATATCAACCTCGAGCGTCAAATTCAGTATTTGTCCCAGACGGATCGCCATATTATCTTCTTTTGCTATCGGATAATAACCATGATGCAAATATTCGCGAAAAAGTGGCAACGGGTGTTCAATGCTGTCAATCAGGGAGATATGATTGTTGATAATTTTTTCAAACGAATGTACCTCTACATCAATGTCATATTCAAATTTCAGATATTCGCGGAATGAAAAACCCTGCATAGAAAACATCAATGCCCGGCGGCTCAAATCGGCCATTCCTTTACGAATATCGAGAATAGACGATCCGGTGAAGCATACCTTCAGATCGGGATAAAAATCGTACATGTTTTTCAACTCAACCGACCAATCTTT
>JAKLIM010000571.1 GCA_022709605.1 Bacteroidota bacterium
TGGTAAGGTTTTGCTTTATCCATTTGAAAAACACTTCGATTTGCCAGCGATTTTTGTATAGTCTGGCAATTTCGAGAGCGGAAACTTCAAAATTATTGCTCAAAAAAACGAGGTGCAAATCCTTTTCTGCGTCATAATACTCGACCAACCGCAATTTACCCGGGTAAAGTTTTTTTGACTTTGCCACAGTCAGGACAATTGTTTTGTCAGTTCGTAGCCCGGTGGTTTGATCAATGTTGAAGTTCTGTTCTGTCACCTTGTATTTCAATGGCGATTTTGCTCTTGTAACAAAGTAAGCTTCTGTCATTTGCATGTGATGTAATGCTGCAAAGTCGATATATGCCTTATCCATCAGGTAAATTGCATCTGGCTGTGGAACAATTACATCAAGCACGTTGCTGTCATGATACTTACCGTCGGTAACAAGAACAAATTCAGGAATGCTGCCTCGCAAATTAAGTAAAGTATGTACTTTGACCGCTCCTCTGGTATATTTCCCTTCTGCCCAGGTAAAAAGGTTTATACTCAATGAAATCGTTGTTGAGTCCAAAGCAAAAACCTCATTGTTAATATTTACATTGGGAACAGGAAAGTCAGCATAGAGCGGACGAACCAAGCCAATGAGATATTCTCCGAAATCGGCAAAAATATGCCAGTCGCGGTTCTCGTTAGCACGCGAAAGGGTTGTATGATCAACGTTTTGTTTTACGCCCAGATGATACAATTGCCCTTTGTGTGCTTGCAAACAGGTGCAGATTGAACGAAGCGAGTCCAACGAAGTTATTTGTCCGAACAACAATTGTACAAACTGATTCCAGCATTTAAAATCACGTACTCGAAAATTGCCAGAATAGCGTTTTACGCACTTATTGAATTCATATTGGTTCACAAAGTCCAACATCTGACGGAATACATATTTG
>JAKLIM010000572.1 GCA_022709605.1 Bacteroidota bacterium
ACTGCCAGCATTCGGGTGGCTACTTTTTTGCAAAAGCCTGATGCATTGCAGCGTGACATAGAAATTAATTACATAGCCATGAAAATTCCAAACGATTTTATTGTTGGATATGGCTTAGATTATGATGGTTACGGTCGGAATTTGAGAGATATTTATACAGTGGTTTAGTAAATATTTGAAATTTATTTTTTTAAGATTATTTTTTTAAATATCAATGAGTATGATTAATATTATTCTTTGTGGTGCTCCGGGTTGTGGCAAAGGAACCCAAAGTAAACTTATTGTGGATAAATATAAATTGATGCATCTTTCAACGGGTGACTTATTGCGCAACGAGATTAAATCGAATTCGGATTTGGGAAAAATTGTTGAAAGTTATATTAGCAATGGAAATTTTGTTCCTGATGATATGATTATTGATATTTTAGAAAAAACGATTGATAACATGCCCAAAAATTCGGAAGGAATAATACTTGATGGTTTTCCACGCACAGTAAATCAGGCCGAAACACTTGAAATAATGCTGAAAAACCGTAATACCGACACCGATATTCTTATTGACATAATTGTTGATGAAGAAGAACTTATCAATAGGGTTATTTCCAGAGGTTTAACTTCGGGTAGGGCCGACGATAATCTTGAAATTATTAAAAAGCGACTGGAAGTTTATCATGAAAAAACGGAGCCGGTGAGCAATTTCTATAAAAATTTAAATAAATATGTCAGTATTAATGGCATGGGCACAATAGATGAAATTTTTAACCGGATTTCGACGGTGCTCGACAACATAAAACAATAAAGTTTGTTATTCATAAAGTAGATAACACTTTAATTATTTACTATTTAAAAATGTACCATTTACTATTTAATAAAAAGAAGATAAACTGCACATTACTGTTTTATTAAAGTG
>JAKLIM010000573.1 GCA_022709605.1 Bacteroidota bacterium
CTTTCTGTGTCACTGTGGATCATCAAACGCTTGAAGATAATACAGTTACAATCCGATACCGCGACAGCATGTTGCAGGAACGCATAGCCGCTGCCGATTTGCACAGCATTATTGGCGATTTGGTGAACATGAAAAACTTATTTAAGAAAATTGTTGAGTAGTGATTGTATTTTAAAACAAAAAAGACCTCCTACAGGAAGTCTTTTTTGTTTATATAGTTCAGCGTGTATGTCAACACGATGTGGCTAATGTTCCTCGATTTGTACATCCTATAAATATATAATTTGCATAATACACTTAGCTGCTTGATTATTTTGAGAATTGAATAACCATTAAAATTAGCAAAAGAATAATAATCACGAAATTTATTCTTTTTTTTATTCTGGTTTTTTCACCCAGATTAAGTAATAATGAGAAGGGTATTAATAACATCCAGCAGCTATCGATAAAATCTTCATTTTTAATGAAAAATTTATCATAAAAAATATAAAAATAGCCGACTGATACAAATATAAATATACCGTATTGTATATAGTCTATGAATTTCAAACTGTTGTTTTTCATGTGTTCATTTTTATTATTTTAGTTAGTTGTCACATAGCTTGTCCGTCCATCGACGGAGAACTCACAATGAACATGGTCTTTGGTTTGAACGTCTGTTTAAATGCTCGTCCACTTTGCAAATGTATTTATTTTTTTTAAATCCATAATATTTTTAGAAAAAAAAATTTTCAATATTAATAAAGAAATGCTGCTGATTTTTTTAGTATGGTCTAAATCAAGTATAAATCCAACATTGGGGAAATTGCCTTCCTGAAAAAGCGCATGAAATAATGAACGACCTGAAATTTGAATTCAAATGTGCATACGACGAAAAAGATTCAATCGGAAAACGATACCGCCGCC
>JAKLIM010000574.1 GCA_022709605.1 Bacteroidota bacterium
GTAGCGACGACCGATTTAAGAGCGTGGGGTTTTAACCCCATGCGGAAAAAGAGAAAGAATGCGGTTTTATTATTTTGCCTTAATAAAAAATTTATTTTTACACATATAAAACCTTTCCCCTCCAAGACTTCGGGAGCTATCCGGACTTATTTATCAAGCAATTTAAACCTAATAAGGTAATAAGGTTTTTTTGCTTGTTTACATTTTCTACTAAGGTTAAAAGGAAAAATAAGGTTTTTTGAAAAATAGTTCAATTTAATGGCCAACCTCTTTAATTAATAAATTAATCGCATACTTACCTCCTGCCGAAGTGTTATTATCCTCTCTGACAAACTAGAGGTAAACTTCTCAGGCTTTCGGGAGGGTGATGACCGAAATTAGAGCGCGGGTTTTTAATCTCAAACGACCTGCCCCATTCCGATAGCTATCGGAACTAAAGGCGGAACCTGCCCCAAGCCCCTAAAGGGGATGTTAAGACGCAGTATCCTAGGGGCATATGGTAAATATGTTTGATGATGGTAATCTCACATCCCCTTTAGGGGCTTGGGGCGGTTGTAAGTCGATGGTAATTAATAAAACATACTTGCCTCCCCCCGAAGTGAAATTAATTTCAATCCTTTCTACTGCCCTTTCAGGGCGAAAATTGTTTTTTGCTTTTTTTTCCCCGAGCGTTGCTCCGGGCTATATTATGTAAGGCTTTCAGCCTTTTAATACCTTATGCTTGGCAGTTATGCCTGAAGACGGGAGGGAGACGACCGAAATAAGAGCGTGGAATTTTTAACCCCATGCGAAGCCGCCTCATTCAGATAGTTCCGGAAGTCTCGGGTCGGGACGGATATGAAAAGTTTGCTAACTTCCCCAAATCCAAAA
>JAKLIM010000575.1 GCA_022709605.1 Bacteroidota bacterium
AGTTAGTAAACAAAACATTGAGAAAATAAGTGCATTCACACCAGCCGATGCATTGCAACATGCCACCGGAATTTCGTTGTCGCGTGATGGAATTTGGGCTACATCGGTTAATGTAAGGGGATTTTCCGAACAAAGATTATTGATTTTAACTGATGATGACAGAATATTGACAGCAACGGATATTTCAGCTGCACTTTCAACTGTTGATATGAACTCAGTTGAAAAAATTGAAGTCATCAAAGGTGCAGCATCGGTAATTTACGGTTCGGGAGCCATGGGCGGGGTTGTCAATTTTATATCGGAACGACCGGAATACACTCAACTACTTCATACAAAAGGTAATGTAACTTCCGGATATAATACGGTGAATAAATTGTGGGCAAACAGTGCCAATGTTCAGTTGACCAATAGCGATTGGTATTTGACAGTGAATGGCAGTTACCGCACAGCGCAAAATACAATGACTCCCGATGGATTGTTGAAAAATAGTCAATTCAACGATGCTGCGTGGGGAATTAAAGGAGGAAAGAAATTTGGCGATAATCAGGAGTTCTTGGTTAATTACAATCATTTCGAAGCATGGAATGTGGGACTTCCGGGTGGTAGCGCCTTTCCAGCAACCGCAGTTGTGCGTTATCTGGGAGTAAATCGAAATCAATTGAGCGGAGAATATATTTTTACTGAATTGAATGATAATATAAAAAAACTCAGCATTAAAGCTTATAATCAGAATATTAGCAGAGATGTTGAAAATCAGGTGAATGCAACGACCAGAATATTACCTTCAAGTTTAAACCAGACTTCAGGTGTAAAGGCGATAGCCGATTTGTACTTTAACGATTA
>JAKLIM010000576.1 GCA_022709605.1 Bacteroidota bacterium
ATCTTCAGATTTCATAATCGGCACGCCGGGTGACATGTGCATGGTTGTGCTGCTCATATAATAAGTGTCACCGACACGAACTATTGACATATCCGGGACATCTGCCCATATTACAGGATTCCGGGCCGGGTCTTTCTGACCGGCGACAGTCAGGCATGGAAGGGTATTGATAAGTATCACAAGGATGAAAATGAATCTCTTCATGAGTGTGCTTTTATCGCAATAGCTATAGTTTAATTATTGTTGTTTTGCCTTCATATATTGTCTCTTTCTCACGCTGCCTTAATATCCCGTTTCCTGAGCCCTTATTCTCTTCCACCAGTATGATTCTGAATTTGCGCTCTGAAAGCATTCCGGGAAATGAACCCTTGCGGTCACTGATTGTCAATGTATTACTGGCATTATTCCATGTGAAAGCAATAGTTGAGCAGAGACCTTTCTCGTAGTTATAGTTATCGTTTTCGTCTTCATACAGTGTAAACCTGCCGTCAGCACCCGCATAGACGCGAATTTCAAGATCGTCCCATTTTTTCTCAGTGGCATACCGGATATCGGGACCGATCGGCAGAATTGCCCCGGCCCTGACGTACAATGGAATAATATCAACAGGTGCTTCCTTTTTCAGTTTTTGTCCGCCCTGCAGCTTTTCACCTGTCCAGAAGTCAATCCATTCTGTTCCCGAAGGCAGGTACAGCTCTCTTGTTCCAACGGTACTGAAATCCTCTTTTGTGTCTTTTGAATACATAGCCGTGGTTACAGGACAAACCAGAATTGATT
>JAKLIM010000577.1 GCA_022709605.1 Bacteroidota bacterium
GTTAAACGAAGACCTTCCTGATACGTATTACCTACAGATAAACGAGTTGGGATTTTTTTGAATAAAGAACCCTTCACTGTCAACGTATTTTCAACTAAATCAGTTCTTCTGTAGATTTCATCTTGCCAATCGGTATCATAATAAATTTTTTCACCGGGATTGTTAGGATCATCTACGCCTAATCTATTTAAAAATTGTGGTCTGTTTGCCTCCACCATTTTATAATAGTCTTCCGCAGAGAAAACATCCACTTTATTTGCTACTTCACCTGAGCCATATTGAAAATTATATTCAACTGCTAATTCTTTTCCCCCTTTTTTAGTGGTAATAATGATTACCCCATTAGAGGCACGAGAACCGTAAATAGCAGTTGCAGAAGCATCTTTTAATACAGTAAAACTCTCGATATCATTTGGATTGATAGAAGCTAATACGGAAGTTGCACCTCCGGCTACTTCACCAATTGGCAATCCATCAATAACTATCAGCGGATCATTAGAAGCTCCTAATGATGAACCACCACGAATTCTAATGGCAGATCCTGAACCAGGCTGTCCACTAGTGTTAATGGTCACCCCGGCAACTCTACCATTTAATAGGTTTTCCGCCGTTACGTTAGCACCTTTGTTAAAATCTTTTGTAGTCACTTGCACTACAGAACCTGTTGCATCTTTTTTCTTAACGGTTCCGTAACCAACCAAAACTACTTCTTCTAGTTTTGCTGATTCTTCTTCCAAAGAAACATCGATTGATTTTTGT
>JAKLIM010000578.1 GCA_022709605.1 Bacteroidota bacterium
ACCAAAACCGAAATAATTACTAAAGACAATAAAACAGTCAAATTTACCGATCTTAAAAAAGGTCAAAAAATAGTTTGCATTTATACTAATGGCCAAAATTCCACCTACCCCGCCCTCAAAATCATCACTCTCGATTAAAAATAATTGACAATCCCCTATTTATTGTTACAATACTTTCAATGATATTTGCAACCGTGATTTCGAAGCATCACCATACCACCAATTAATTTGGCGGTAATTTGCATATATCAAATACCAAACCGCCACAAGGCGGTTTTTTCTTTTATATGGTGGTTGTAGCTCAGTTGGTTAGAGCGTCCCCCTGTGGAGGGGAAGGTCGAGGGTTCGAGTCCCTTCAGCTACCCTTATGTTTATAAAATACAATTTTATTCACCACATCCATACCGTGGTAACCAACCGGCGGGGTATTGACGTAACCTAAAATGTTTTTTTAGAACCTTAAAATCCCCGCAACTAGGGGATTTTTTTATTTCCTCAATTTTATAAAAAATTACAATGTTAAAATCAATCTATGAATAACAATAAAGTCCAAACATTAAAAGGTTTTCGGGATTTTTTGCCCGAGACCATGGCCGTTCGTAACTATGTTAAAAATTTACTAATTTCAGTTTTTGAAAGCTACGGTTTTGAACCTCTCGAAACTCCGGCTCTCGAATATTCTTCAGTCTTAAAAGGTAAATATAACGATGAAACAGACGAAAAATTAGGTTATTTCTTCAAAGACAATGGTGAT
>JAKLIM010000579.1 GCA_022709605.1 Bacteroidota bacterium
TCCGGCCATGCACTACTGCGGTTGTGATTTGCTTTCAAACTTGCTGTAGCTTAGGTCTTTGACAACACTGGATGAAATGCGGCTTGACGAATATGGTTGTGATTTGCTTTCAAACTTGCTGTAGCTTAGGTCTTTGACAACCGTCAGGCTATCATCGCCATCGGGGTTGGGTTGTGATTTGCTTTCAAACTTGCTGTAGCTTAGGTCTTTGACAACGAAAAACATATACATGGCACAGACGATTGAGTTGTGATTTGCTTTCAAACTTGCTGTAGCTTAGGTCTTTGACAACGCGGGTCTTTGTGCATGTAGTACGTATCGGTTGTGATTTGCTTTCAAACTTGCTGTAGCTTAGGTCTTTGACAACGGCAATCGTCTGCGATATGGTCCGGAAGCGGTTGTGATTTGCTTTCAAACTTGCTGTAGCTTAGGTCTTTGACAACGGTAATCTTCATCAGATGTCCATCGTGACCGTTGTGATTTGCTTTCAAACTTGCTGTAGCTTAGGTCTTTGACAACGGTGGGGCTGGCCATGTTCGCCAGCTACGAGTTGTGATTTGCTTTCAAACTTGCTGTAGCTTAGGTCTTTGACAACATCAAGTTCGATGTCTATGCTATCTCAAATGTTGTGATTTGCTTTCAAACTTGCTGTAGCTTAGGTCTTTGACAACTTTCGGTGCAGGCAAGGCAGAAGGGCCGCGGTTGTGATTTGCTTTCAAACTT
>JAKLIM010000058.1 GCA_022709605.1 Bacteroidota bacterium
GATATTAAAATTCTGGGCGGTTGGACACGAGCCAATCCTCAGAAATCAATAGCCATTATGCCGAGGAAAAAGCACGGTGACAATCAGTTACGTTACGATGTGTTTGCTTCAACCAAGCCTTTCAACAAATACAAAGACATACAAATGCGTAATTCAGGCAACGACTTTAGTTATTCAATGTTGCGCGATGGTTTTATGCAATCTATTGTAATGAAGCGATTTGACATCGATTATCTGGCTTACGAACCTGCGGTTTGTTTTATGAATGGTGAATATTTTGGAATACAAAATCTTCGTGAACGAACGAATGCAGATTATTTGTTCTCAAATTACGGACTCGAAGAAGATGAAGTGTCTATCATTGAACCGGGTGAAATTCCAAAAGATCCTGATTTTGTTGCGTTTTCTAACTTTCTGAAATCCAACGATCTGACAAATCCATCGGTCTATCAACAAATTAACGAAAAAATGGATGTCGGTGAATTTATCAATTATAATATTGCCGAAATTTTCTTCGGAAATTACGACTGGCCTTACAACAATGTGAAACTTTGGAAGAAAAAAACAGAAAATAAATGGAGATGGATTCTTTTTGATACCGATTTTGGATACGGTTTGTATAATTCTTCACTTTATAATTTTAACACATTGACGTTTGCATTGGGCGAAAATCAGGAGAATATTATTGGGGGCAACACCGTTCATCCTGAGTGGTCGGTAATTGTATTAAGCAAATTGGTTCAAAATCCAACATTTCTGAATAAATTTATTGACCGTTTTGCCATTCATCTATCTTCAACTTTCAAACCTGCAAGGCTCGATGCAATTCTCGACAGTGTTTCAGCCCGAATTTCGAACGAAATTATATATCACAAAGCTAAATTTGGTTCTGCCCGAAACTTTTCAAATGATATTTCTGTCATGAAAACTTTTTCGGCAAACCGATCGGCGAATATGCTGAATTATATCAGCAACAGGTTTTTAAGTTCTACGGGTATTCAAACCATTCAGGTAAGTGCCAATGTTTCGGGCGCATCGTATAAATTGAATTCTGAAAACATTCAAGATGCTTCAATACAGTTGAAATATTTCAAAAACAGAACCGTGGCACTCGAAGCCAACCCTGTACCGGCATACAAATTTAAACATTGGGAATTGACTTCGGGTTCTGCAAATTCAACACTTATCCCAATGGGAAGTGCCTGGAAATATTCCGACGGAAGCACCGTTCCTGCAACGAACTGGAATGCCTCGGCGTATAGCGATGTTTCGTGGAAAAACGGAAACGCACAGTTTGGTTACGGCGGTAGAGGTGAGGTTACTACGTTGAGCTATGGTGCTAATTCAAATAATAAATATACTACCGCTTATTTTCGAAAAACAATATCCATTTCAAATTTAAGTACTAAAAGCAATTTTATCTTAACCACCTATATAGATGACGGAGCAGTTGTTTATGTCAATGGAACAGAGTTAGGTCGTGCAAATATGCCTAACGGAACGATTCAGTTTGCAACGTTGGCTTCTTCGTCGAACAACGGTATTACCAACTCTTTCAATGTTCCCCAAAACTTATTGAAAGAAGGAAATAATGTAATCGCTGTTGAAGTGCATCAAAATTCAGTATCGAGTTCCGATCTTATTTTTAATTTAAGCCTTACTTGCAGCGAAACGACCAATACACAAATTGTAACAACACCTGTTTATTCAACAACACTCACTACTGATTTTTCGATAAGAGCAATTTACGAGCAAGAAGTATTTGAAGATCCGGATAAGGGTATAGATTTGGTATTCAACGAAATAGTGGCTAGCAATAACCTTTCTCAGGATGAATTTGGTGAAACCGATGATTACATTGAAATTTACAATAATGGCGACAAAGATGTGAACATTGCCGGTTGGTTTATAACCGATATGCCCGGAAATAACACCTTGGTGCAAATTCCCGCAACTGATTTATCCAAAACGAACATTCCATCGAAAGGAAGAATTGTTTTATGGGCTGATGATCAAGCGAATCAAGGTGTTCTTCATCTCGGTTTTAAACTTTCAAAAGAAGGCGAAACGCTCGTTTTAGCAAAAACAAATTATCTTGGGGCAATTACGGTTATCGATTCGGTTTCGTTTCCTTACATGGAACAAAATTTGAGCTATTCGCGCGTGCCTGATGGAAGTGAAAACTGGAAAATAATCGGAACTACTTTTAACGAAATCAATATTGATCATACAGGCATTGAAAACCCTGAAATTCGGTTAAATGTATATCCTACTCAGGTGCTTGATAATTTTACAGTTATAAATGCTGCGGATAAAATGTTGAATGTTATAGATTTAACAGGAAAAGTAATGATGAGCCATGTTTGTCGACACGATAAAGAAATAATTCAGGCCAATCAGTTACAACGTGGAATTTATATTGTAGTGATTGGTGATAAGAATTTCAAAATAATAAAAATGTAAGCCGTGGTTTTTATAAAAACAAACTTTCCCAAAGTTTGAAACTTTGGGAAAGTTGAAAATCATTGGTTTAAAATAAGTTCTTTTATTTTTTAGTGGGTTGCCATTCGTAAGCACCGGCATCAGGCAAATTATCTTCAAGGCGTGAATTTCCATTTAAATCAATCGGGTATTCGGCTGATACAATGGGATTTGCAATTCCTCTGGCAGGTGAAACTGAATCGGGAACAAAATTAAAATAAATCCCTTTTTTGTCATCGTAACGGCTTTGTTTAAAAACAATTGTGTCATTTTTTTCGAACCATCTGATGTTTTTGAACTGAGCCAATTCAAAAGGTTTTTCTCTTCGGATAAAACTATTGCTGAAACTTCCGTTGTACTGATCGGTAAACCTTGAGGCTATGCTAAACTCATTTTGAAGCGTACCGGTAATGATACAATTCTGGAAAACAGATTCCATACGGGCGCTGCGGTTCAGATTCATAATCATGACAGCCGGATTTTTATCGCGTGATGTTGGTTCAGCTCGATTATTATTGTAATAATTGGCAATGGTCGTATGAATAAAAGTGTGTTTTCCACCGTTTAAGTAAACCGAAAAACTACCTGTATTCGAAATTTCAGTATTCGTAACTTTTACATTTCCATTTTGCGCAACCAATCCGTAATAAACGAAATTATGTATTCTGCAATTCGTTATTTCGAGATTGGGTAAGTTTTCGCGGTCGGAATTGACATAATATAATCCGACATAAGCACTGCTGATATTCACATGTTGCAGCACATGATTCCCTGAATTCGAAAGCAAATAAACCCCATCCCATTGGCCTGCAACGTAATTGTACGGAACAGGATCGAGGAATTTAATTATATCAAATCTATCGCCACGCAATACAATGGGTTGCTCAAAAGTGCCTTTGGCATTTAAATTTCCATAAACTACCAGGTTCGAATTGTTGTGAAAATACAATTTACACCCCGGCTCCAGCGTCAATGTTTTTGTTGAATCAATGGCAAGATAACCCTTTATCAAATAAGGTTTTACAGCGGTTAAAGTGGTGTCGTTTTGTATGTATTTATTTTCAAATAATTCCATGTTTTGTCCGAAAGCTTCAAGCCTGATCCGCTGTAAATTTCCATTGGTAACAAAAACAATTGAATCGTCTACCAATACCGGAGAATTGGAATCATTGGGATCGACCGTAACTTCCACAAAAATATAAATACTGTCTTTGGCCGGAATTTCAATATTCTCTAAACTGTTATCAGTGGGTATCGTTCCGTCAACATTCATTCGGAAATTAGAATTTTTTCCTCCTGCAATTTTTATAGAACTGATATTCAATGCCTGACGATTATTATTGTAAATCAGTATTTTTTCAGTGGTGCTGCCAAGCGTTGTAAAAACAGTATCGAATGAAAGCGTATCGGTCGAGAAATCAAGTTTATCATCTTTATGGGTAGAGAAAATAGTATCCTCGCACGACATAAACAAGGTGCTGCTGAAAAGTATTAAGATACAATGCAAGTAAAAATATCGGGAAAAAGTAGACATAACCTGATTTAAATTAATTTTGTGTATTAAAAAACGAAAAACAGATGAATTTATTTTTCAATAAAACTCTTTAAATTTATTTTTATAATAATATTGACTTATATTTGTGCAATAAAACCCTCAATAATTAGATTATGGCAAGCCGCAGAAAACTAAAGAAAACCATCAATTTCGTAACCTCCGAATTGATCACGGATATTTATTTTCATTGTTTAATGAATAAAAATATCGATGAAGAAAAAGTTGAGAATCTGGTCACAGAAGCCGTAAATATAAGCCGCGATTTCATTTTGCGTGCCATCCGCCCCGATGGTAAAAATAACCCCCAAAGGGTAAAATTTTATTACAAAAAATTGTTTTCCGATTGGCAAATAGCAACTAAAAGCATTATTGATAAAAAGGAAAAGCTCTGATATTAAATAGATTACTCAAAATTAAATGTCAGTGTAAGCATACGCGATGTGAGTTTCGTAATTGCATTTGAAAACCTTTCATCCGCGGGTGAAACCTGACCTCCATTCCGTAAACTGAGCGGTACAAACAAATCGTTGTACCCGATGGCAAATTTTAGTTCGGGTGCCAGTTTAAAGAATGAAAAGTAAATATCGCAACCCACACCGAATTCCGAGTAAAAATCAACCGTTCTTAAATACACCGGTTTTTCTTTGTTTTGACCTAAATCGATGTACATTCCTCCGCCACCAATCAGGTAAGGTCTGAAATTTCCATATCTTTCGGCACTGTATTTCAGATAGACAGGAATGCAAATGGGTATCGAAGGAATAGTTATTGTATCTCCTTTACCACTAAACGAATACACCAAATCCCTTTCGCCAATATTTAAAGTAGGCGTAAAGCGCAAATTCAAATATCGGTTTAACCGTAAGTCTGTAATAATTCCTACTGAAAATCCGGGTTTGAGGTACGAAACATTTACACTGTCATCGGGTGTTGATACAATGCCTAAATCCATAAAGTTTGTGCCCAATGAAAACCCGAAATGAAAGAATTTTTCATCCCGATAAGGTAAATTTCCCTGAGCCTGCAAAACAATTCCTGTTTGTAAAAGCAACAATGCAAACAATATCTTTATTCTGTTATTCAACATACTTTACTAATCTTTAAAACATGAATTAAACGTTTGACAAACAGTATTATTATATTTCAGGTTATTAACAGAGAATATTTCTAACGCTGTAAAGTTAATGACATTAAACCGATTATTACATCATTTGCCACAGTTTCGACTGAAATTTTACGTAATTTTTTGTTTTTATCGAGTGGCATATCAAGCAGAACTCCCGCTCCACCATCAATTTTACGTCCGTAGACGCCTTCAATTCCCAACTCTTTTTCAAGGTTATTACTTACCAATCCGGTTTTTAAATGCACCCGGAAAGGTCGGGCCTGTTTTAGTTTAAATGCTTTATCATCAACAAAATAATCCTGTTCAATCGGGCACCAATTATCGGGGTTTATAAGTTGTAGTGTATCCGACGAACCATCAATATATTCAGCCACAATAAGTCCGTTTACAAAATCGGTCTGCATGTGATTGGTTGTGCCTGCAAGCATTACAAATGCATTCGAAGCTTGTCCTGAAAGCGGAATTTCTGTTTTTCGGGGAAAATTATCCCAGCGCGAAGTAAACGCAATATTCCTTCCGCTTTCAGGCGTACGAAAATCAATTTTCAAATGTGTGGAAAATACATTATTATTTTTTGCAGCCAGTTTTCTCAATCCTGCGTCGTCAATTTCGGCCGTTGTTAATGGATGACACCATTCGCCGATTCCCTGGGTTGGAATTTGCAGTGTAGTGTAAGGCGAACGGGGTGAAAGGTATTTGTGCTTAAAAATATTGGATACTGAATCGTTAAAATATTGAGTCAGGTCAATCATTTCCAATGTGGAATTTTCAGCCAGAATAAACGATGGTTTTAACGGTTTTTCAACTTCGGTAATTTCAATATTCAAAGGTTGCCACCAGGTCATTTCTCCTTGTCTGAGCTTGGCAAATAATGTGCGATGACCTTTTGTTCCTGCTAATTTTCCTTCAATGGAATTGGTTGAAATTTTTGGATCGCCGATTAATTTCTGAGGATCGAAAATTTCAAGTATCTCGTTTTCAGTTTTTAATAGAATTCTTTCATTTTTCTGAAATTTCTTTTCTGCATAAAAATTATTTAAATTTTTTCCGGTATAATTTATTTCAACTTCAGCAGAATCAATCGCCGGAATTTCAATATTTATGAATGGAAATTCAATGGATGGTTCAATCTGTTTCCAGGCCACAGCCTTCCCATTCACAGTAATCTTCTGAATTTTGTCAGAAATTGCACGTACCTGCAAAACAATTTTCAGTTTCTTTTCAAATTTTTGTTTGATGATATATTTTTCTGAATTTTCTTTTTGAATAAATGCAAATTGAATGTCAGGAGTTTGAATGGAAGCATGATCCCAGGCAGCAGGAAATCCCGGTCGCAGAACAAGTTTGCCGTTCATGGCATCCGGAATAATACCAAATAATCCCTGAACCAATGCACGCGACATCACACCAATCGGGTCGCCAAAGTCGCGATAACATTCGCCACGGGCAGCATCGTAATAGCTTATTTGTCCTACATTTCCGGGACTTGCACCCATGAACATTCCATCGAGAACAGAACTTTTCAGTAATTTAAAACCCGCCTCGTTTCGCCCTGCCTGCCAGTAAGCCAGCGCAGTATGCATTACTTCACCAAAAGCTACATTATTTATCGACCACGAATAGGGCATCCAGTTCGATGTGGAGATGGTTGCAAAATCTCCTTTTTCCAATCCGGTTGCTTCTACCGGAATGTGTGGAATTTCGGTGTCGAGATATCGGGTAGCCTGATAACCCTGAAAAGCGTCCTGAATATCTGAATCAATGGCGTGATAAATGGTCCAGACAGCCGCATTCCCGTGCACTTTCTTTTCGCCCATAAAATCCTGATATTCTGCCCAATGACCTTTGAGTGGAAGCCATAATCGATTATTTATTGCTTTCAGAATTTTGTCAGATTCATCGCGGTACGAATCAGCATTTTCACCGATTTTCAATGCTATTTCGGCCGCCATTTTATTGGCACGATAATTATAAGCCGACGAATGAGTGACAGCTCCACTGTTGTAATAAAGTGCATCACTTGCCCAAATGCAGCAATAAGCGTCATACAGGCCATCATTATCCGGGTCGAAATTGCGTTTTTCCCATGCCAAATGACTTGTAATGACCGGCCACATTTTACGGGCATAATCCAAATCACCTGTCCAGTTCAAATGCCAGAGCAATTCGTCGATATAACAAAGGTTCATATCGTAATGATGCATCTGGTCGTTACGATTCGGATTGCGGCAAATGTAACCGTTGCTATACATTTGTGTTCCCCAACTTTTTTCAGCACGCGCCAGATTCAGGGCCGAATCCTGTGCAGGATGCATTCTGAAAGGCTTTACGTTTGTAACCTGCGAAGCTGCATACGCATCGAAATGTTTACGTGCCCGATCGTGCCAGCCAAGGGCATCGCCGGTATAAGCTGCTCTCCAGCCACTTAGCGGCATGCGCCAACCTACAGCACCATGCAACCATGTTTCGCCGCTCCAGATTCCATCGGCTGCGGTAGAAAGTGTACTACCCAGCGTGTTGAAATACGGATCGGGAGTCTCTATTTTAAGTTGGGATGCAATGCTGATGCGGTTTTTATCTGAATTTTCAAAAATTGATTGAACTCCTTTATCTTTCAGGTTTTTTTTAATCGAAATTCGCTCATCAACTTTCGAAAAATTATAGGTCAAAGGAGAAAATGAATTGCTAATGTTCAGAAAATCAACTTTATCATTCGGAATCTGAATTGCCATGAAATAGGTCTTCGAGCCGGAAATTTTCAGCTGACCTTTAAGAACCGGAAGCTTTGTCTCTAAACTCAGTTTTGATTTTTCAGGAAAAATGCCAATTAATTTTCTATCCTTTTTTGCACCAAAAACTACCTGAAATCTGTTCTGAGAAATGGAAAATTCGTTGCCTGTACAGTATTCGGGTTTCAGTTCAAAACTGTCGGCAGGATCTACACCTAAATCTCCTTCACGACTAAAACGTTTATCGGCACAACCTCCAAAACGCCACGAAAGTACTGTGCCGGAAGGTAATTGAAGCGTTTCAATTTTCATAATCATTCCTTCGGCTTCGCTCATGGCCAGGATAGTGATTTTTATTTTTCCTTTGCCTGTAAACTCCGGATCTTCAATTATATAATTGCGTGAACCTGCATTGTAAATGCTTTTTATGTACGATAAATCATTCAGACTGAGTGTTTTGTTTTTATTGCCAATTGCAAACGAAAAGTTTCCACCCATGCGAGGCAGAGACAAAGCAAATTCAGGTACATCGCCTGTTTCAATTCGAAAACCGGTATTTGTACCGTAAAGTGCCCGATTGAATTTATTTTTCCCATTTTCAATAACAAAACTTTCACCTTCGGGCTTATACCTTAAAGTGCGCTCGCTTTTCGATGCTGTTTTTTGAACAATCAACTGATTGAGCTCAGGATCATACACACTTTTTGACTGACTGCTTAAATTGAATACAGTAAATAATAATATGAATGCAATGGTGAAGCTTTTTATTAAGGATAATCCCGTCATATCTGGATGTTTTAAGATAGAAATTTCTCAAAAGTAGTGAAATTTAAGAGAATAATAAACCCGTACTAAAAGTGATATTTATTTTTTTGCAACAATTTATTTAGTTTATTTCTTTGTTGTATGTAACGTGCAAAGGTATTCCTGTTCGGTTTGCCCTGGAGTGGGAATAAATTCTGCTTTATCAAGGCAGTTTAAAGTGCTTAAATCCATTAAGGTTGAATAACCCGAACGGGCAATAATGTTTTGTGAACCAACAATATATTCTCCTAATTTATTGTCGTTTAAATGGGAGAGAAGTTTTACATTTCCTACATTTTTTTCTACAGTTTCTTTTTGTGGTTGACCGCACACAATCAAGGTTTTGAAGTTTTCGTTTTGATATTTTTCAATCAGATTATGCTCGAAAATACTTCGTTGTGGTTCCACACCCGAAACTATACACAGCACCTTAAATTCCTTGTCGGGAATGATTTTAACCCCTTTAAATCTCGACAAAGGGCCAATGAATTTTGCATTTTGTGGCAGTGGATATTTATGAGATAAATCGCCGGAAAGATTTTTAATACCTTCAAAATCAGGAATATGACATTCGTTATACCGTTGAATAATAGATTTGTGCATGATTCGGACCAGCGGTTCCATCCATTTTAACCCTTTCGGCATTTTTATCATAAGTTGATGGGTAATATAAATGCAGTGTGTGTGTTTTGACCAAAGTCCGAAACGATTATCCGAAATTACCTGATCGAAATGTTCTGATTTCAGGATTTTATTTAGTTGTGAATGTTCTCGCAGTATGCCTGTAAGAATGGCCGGCAAACTCTTTAGCATTGCAAAAACCTGATTTTTTCCTGAAGAATAAGTTATTTTGTACGAAGGAAAATTCATAAACCTGAGTTCGGGGAATTGCTGCCGCAAAAATTCCAGCGGAAAACCATCAGAAGCAATTACCACTTCGTGACTTTCCTCCAGTAGTTGGCGAATGATTGGTACACAGCGGGTTGCATGTCCCAATCCCCAATTTAACGGACATATAAGTATCTTCATAAATCCCTAAGCCCTAAATGGATGAAAATTACCCCCAAACCCATGAAGTGGCTTTGATCAGTAATGATAATTTTTTAAAATAGAAAATAGAAAATAGAAAATAGAAAATAGAAAATAGAAAATAGAAAATAAAACACGAAACATGAAACATGAAACGCGAAACATGAAACGCGAAACTTTACCCTGCTACCGAAACCTCAAATCCTCTTTTTTTGACTTTGGAGGCAATTACATTCAGTTCTTTTACATTAATTTTCTGTAAGTTTTTCACCGGCGTATCACGGTCAATCGAATAAATCATAACCTGTTTCGGTTTAATCTCTTCTAAAGCATTTAACCAGGCTTCAACTTCCTTATCCGTCGTATTATCAATTTTTTCGCCCTGATATTCGCCTCTTAAAAACATGGTTTGAATAATGAGCTTGCCTTCAAATTTTTTAAAATGTTCAATCAACCAAGCCACAGTTACTGCTTTTCCAACCGGCTGATCAATTAATTTCAGTGTTGCATCTATGGCTGTATCGAATTTCAAAATATTGTTGTCAACTTTATTCAAAGCACTGAAAACATGTGGTTTATCGATACGCGTGGAATTGGAGAGCACGCTGACTTTGGCCAGTGGACAATATTTGTTTCGCAATACAATGGTATCATCAATAATTTTTTCAAAATCAGGATGCAAGGTCGGTTCGCCATTGCCGGCAAATGTAATTACGTCCGGAAATTTACCGGAGAGAGCCATTTGTTGCAACTTTGCATCTAATATTTCCCTCACTTGCTCGCGCGTTGGCATGGGGAACTCTTTGAGGGTAGTATTGAAACCACACTCGCAATAAATGCAATTAAATGTACAGATTTTTGCATCGATGGGGAGTAAATTTACGCCCAGCGAAAGTCCCAGCCTGCGACTTTGAATGGGTCCGAATATGATTTGGTCGAAGAGAATCATGAATTAGTTTTTTTAGGAAAATCAGGGTCTATATTTTAATTATTATTCTTTCACCCAGCGTTTTAGATAATTGAATTTTAATTTTCTCGAGTTCAGCAATTTCGCGCATAATTTCATTAACCCGTAAATTATTTTTATTGTCGGCAGCTGTTTTCAATTCTAATAACATACTGCGCATGTGGTCGAGCATCAGGCTGTTTTTAAATTCGAAAATTACCCTCGGAATTAGTTCAATTAATCGTTCGGAGTCCGCTTCTACTTTCTTTACTTTGGAGTGAACTTTGCTTAAAACATATTTTTCTGTCACTAAATCGGCGGCAAGGTGGCTGATTTGAGCATCGGGATGAAATAAAAAATAACGTTCAGGAATAAATGTTTCGTCCGTTGATTGTGTTTTATATTCCTCCAGCATACGCTGATGCAGGGGATTGAAAAAAATCAGGTCATCATCTTCTAATTCCTTTGCAATATAATCGCCCGCTGTTACCGGAATTGTTTTAGCATCATCGGTGTAATACATAATATGCTGACCATAAAGGATAAGCAGTTGCAAAATGGTGCGTTCTTCATTTTCAAATTTGGAAACAACTGTATTGAACGAGTTTGTATTTGTCGATTGTACTTCAACATTTTGCTGTGGATCATTTTGAATTCGGGTGGCCGTTTTTTCCTGTTCGTTATTTTTTAGTTTGTTAATTTCGTGGTAAAGCATGGCTTCATCTACATTGAGTAGCGTGCTACACTCTTTAACATACTCAGAACGAATCACCGAGTTTGGAATTATTGAAATACTTCGTACAATGTCTAAAACCAATCCTGCACGTTTCACCGGGTCATTTCCGGCATCGGCTAACAGTAAATTGGTTTTGAAACGAATAAAATCGGAAGAATTTCGTTCAACATATTCAATAAAATCCGATGCATTGTGTTTTCGTGCAAATGAATCGGGATCATCGCCATCGGGTAACAATAAAACTTTTATGTTAAGTCCTTCCTCGAGAATTAAATCTATTCCCCGAATCGAAGCTTTAATTCCGGCAGGGTCACCATCGTAAATAACGGTTACGTTTTCGGTAAAGCGGTGAATAAGACGTATTTGCCCGGGTGTAAGCGATGTTCCGGACGAAGCCACCACGTTTTCGATACCACTTTGATGCATCGAAATAACATCGGTGTAACCTTCAACCAAAAAACACCGGTTTTGCCGAACTATGGCTTGCTTTGCAAAATAAATTCCGTAAAGTTCTGAACTTTTATGGTAAATTTCCGACTCAGGCGAGTTGACATATTTCGCCATTTTGTCGTCTTTTTTCAGAATTCTACCTCCAAAAGCAACTACTTTTCCCGACTATTTATGCACCGGAAACATCACACGTCCTCCGAAACGATCGGCTAACTGACCACTTTCATTTTCGAGTGTCAAGCCGGTTTTTACCAAATATTCCCTGTTGTAACCGGCTTTTATGGCTCCCTGCGAAAATGCATCGCGTTGGTCGAGACTGTAACCTAATTGAAATTTCTGAATGATGTCTTCGCGAAAACCACGTTCGCGGAAATAACCGAGACCAATGGATTTGCCATCGAGGTGGTTGTGCAGGGTAGAAGTGAAGTACTTTTGAGCAAATTCGTTCACAAGAAACATGCTTTCGCGGTCGTTTCGAATGGCTAATTCTTCGGCCGAAAATTCACGTTCCTGAAATTCGATGTGATATTTTTTAGCAAGGTATTTCAGCGCTTCGTAATACGTAATCTGCTCGTGTTCCATAATAAAATGAACAGAATTTCCGCCTTTGCCACAACCGAAACATTTGAAAATTCCTTTGGCCGGCGAAACAGTAAACGAAGGTGTTTTCTCATTATGAAAAGGACACAAGCCGAGCATATTAACGCCTCTTTTTCGGAGGGTTACATAGTCCGAAACCACATCCTGAATGAGTGCGGCATCGGTAATTTTATCTATGGTAGATTGATCAAGCATGGTCAATTTTCAACTTCGTTTTTGTTCCACAAAATTACTAATTAATATTCAATTAAAACCGGTTACAACATTTTTAATAAAATCAGACCTTACAATTCAACCTGTAAATTTTTGATATTTAAATACTTTGTAAAGATTCGTCTGGTGTGATAATCTCTTTTTCAATTTTTGTATTCAAAATGTTGAAATTCCACTTGTATTTTTTTGCAAGAATAAAAACCAATACTACACCCATTAAAACAAGGATAACAGTTTCGAGTATTGGATCTATTTTTTGCTGGTTAAAAACGGCCGGAGTTTGTAAAACCGAGGCTTTATTGGTGATAAACAATGCGGCAAAAATATTATTGGCTGCATGAACTCCCATACTTACTTCAATTCCGTCGTCGAGGAGTGTGATTAAACCGAAAATTAGTCCGAAAATGACGTATTGAGGCATGGTCAGCCAAAATCCATATTCCTTTACTTCGGGATTGGCGCTGTGCATTAACCCGAAAAGAATGGCCGGAATGATCATGACCAGCCAACGGTTTCGTGTCCATGCTCCAATGGCTTGTCCCAGATAACCACGAAACATAAGTTCTTCGAAAGTGGTTTGAAAGGGTATGATAAGAATTGCAATTAGAAAAAGTGGTATGAAGCTACTAATTTCGAACTGAAATACAAAATTTTCGGGGTCAATAATATAACTTCCGCTGAGGTACAATGCATAAAGTACAAACCAAACACCAAATCCGGCAAAAAATCGTTTCCAGCGGATTTCGCTTGTGCCATTTACCACTTCCGAAAAACTTCTTTTATGAAAAGGATGAAGCATCGAAATGCAAGTAAAAAAGGATACCACCATGGGAAGCATCAGCAGGAATAGACTCACATTTTTAGAAATTCCGTAAGGCGTCAAGTCGGCAATATTACCGGAACTAAGACCTTCTATATTACCATATTCTACTGCTTTTATAGCAATTACCACCAATAAAGGGATGGATCCGATAAAACTTCCTCCAATGAGGGATACCAGAAAGTTAACCAGGTACTTCCAGAATTGATTTTGCCCGTCGAGGGCGCGTTCGAGATGTTTCATAAATTCTTTTTTATTTTTTTAATGATAGTTGAACCACAAAAGAACACAAAAGTCAACAAAAGAAATAATTCTCAACAATGAAAGTGGTTTTTGTATCACGATGTATTTAATTTTCTTCCTTTTGTGATTCTTTTGTGTTCTTTTGTGGTTAATATTTTATTATGGTAAAGTAGAAATACTTAAGTTTTATTCAAT
>JAKLIM010000580.1 GCA_022709605.1 Bacteroidota bacterium
TAGCTTCCAATCGATCAAAACGTGCATCCACTTGTGAATTTTTACGAACTGATTCGATTCCATTTTCACAAGCTGCTTTTGTTGAATAACCTTCACTACCTAAAATTACCTGTCCGTTACCTGCTTTAAGTACAAATTGAAATTCTCCATTTTTTCTTTTACTGATTACAAATGATCCCATAATGTCTTGTTTTTTTAATTTATAAATTTATCCAACTACTAAATTAATAAGATTTTTTAACATTTCATAACTTTATGATTGAATTTTTATACCACAAAAAAAGCCTCGAGTTACCTCGAAGCTTTGCATTTCTGGGTGAAAGACGGGTCTCGAACCCGCGACCTTCGGAACCACAATCCGACGCTCTAACCAACTGAGCTACAATCACCATTTGTTTTACAAACTGACCTTAATTGAATAAGGCTTCATTTGCGAGTGCAAATATAGTGCAAACCTTTAATTTTGCAAAGATTTTTTTTATAAATTAAATCAAATCGCCTAAGCTACTGACAGCCAAATATCTTTCCACAGTAAAACCTTCCGCAAAATCGGTTCCAATTAATCTTCCTAAGTCTTGCGAGCGGTATTTAATACTTTCCAAAAAGTTTTTTGTTGCAATTGGTGTAACCGGTTCATTAGTATTCGGATTATAAAACTGAGAATCATAAGCCATAATCGCTTCCATTTTTCTGTCCATAAATCCAGTAATATCTA
>JAKLIM010000581.1 GCA_022709605.1 Bacteroidota bacterium
GAAAATGGAGCAGATGCCGTAAAAGTTGGTATCGGACCCGGATCAATTTGTACAACACGTGTTATTGCCGGTGTTGGTTTTCCCCAATTCTCAGCTGTATTGGAAGTCGCTGCAGCAATTAAAGGCAGTGGAGTACCGGTTATTGCTGATGGCGGAATTCGTTATACGGGAGATATTCCAAAAGCAATTGCAGCCGGGGCTGATTGTGTGATGTTAGGTTCGCTTTTAGCAGGAACAAAAGAATCTCCGGGTGAAACCATTATTTTTGAAGGACGTAAGTTTAAATCGTATCGAGGAATGGGTTCTGTGGAAGCGATGCAAGAAGGTTCGAAAGACCGTTATTTTCAAGATGTGGAAGATGATGTGAAAAAATTAGTTCCGGAAGGTATTGTTGGTCGAGTGCCTTATAAAGGAGAGTTAAACGAAAGTATGCAACAATTCATTGGCGGATTACGTGCCGGAATGGGTTATTGTGGTGCAAAAGATGTTCCTACTTTGCAGGAAACAGGAAGATTTGTCCGTATTACAGCGAGTGGAATAGGGGAAAGCCATCCACATAATGTAACGATTACAAAAGAAGCTCCTAATTATTCAAGATAAATTCTGTTTTTTAAACAAATAAAACCATTACAGTATTAAGTTTGATTAAGATTTCTAAGCTTAATGGAACTTGATGCCTTTGTTTTCAAAAGACTAGAGTGCTAAGTCGA
>JAKLIM010000582.1 GCA_022709605.1 Bacteroidota bacterium
ATACGGGCAAATGATTTTACCAATACCGCTTTTACACCTAAGAAACGGGGTTCCATAGCCGCATGTTCACGTGAAGATCCTTCACCGTAATTGTGATCACCCACAACAATCGAAGGAACTCCGGCTGCTTTGTAGGCCCGTTGAACAGCAGGTACAGCATCATAAGTTCCGGTTAATTGATTTTTAACTTTGTTAGCTTCCTGATTGAACGCATTAACAGCTCCAATCAACATATTATTAGATATATTATCCAAATGACCACGGAAACGCAACCAAGGTCCGGCCATAGAAATATGGTCTGTCGTACATTTTCCAAAAGCTTTGATTAACAATTTTGCTCCGGTGATGTTATTTCCATCCCATGCCTCAAAAGGAGCAAGCAATTGCAAACGGTCGGAAGTTGGCGAAACAGCTACTTGAACACTACTTCCATCTTCCGCAGGGGCTTGAAAACCGGCATCCTCTACGTCAAATCCTCTTTTAGGTAATTCATCACCAAAAGGAGTTTTCAACATTACTTCTTCTCCTTTATCGTTGATTAAAGCATCCGTAAGCGGATTAAAATCCAATCTGCCTGAAATAGCTAAAGCAGCAACCATTTCCGGTGAAGTTACAAAAGCATGTGTATTGGGGTTTCCATCGGCACGCTTAGAAAAGTTTCTGTTAAACGAATGCACAATC
>JAKLIM010000583.1 GCA_022709605.1 Bacteroidota bacterium
CGCGACATTGCATTGCGATGCTGGAATTTATTCGGTTTGCGCGGATACGCCCGCGTGGATTTCCGGGTGGACCAACGGGGCAATCCCTTTGTACTAGAAATTAATGCTAATCCTTGCCTGTCGCCGGATGCCGGTTTTGTTGCCGCTTTGGAACAGGCATCTATATCCTTTCACGAAGCGATAGGTTTACTGATCGATGATGCATTGAAATAATTTTTCGGAGGTAGATGTTGTTGTGTTGAAACCCATTATATTACTTTTGTTTTCCAATCTTTTTATGACTTTTGCCTGGTATGGCCATTTGAAAAATCTCAACAACAAACCCCTGTTGCTGGTCATCCTGATCAGCTGGGGTATTGCTTTTTTTGAATACGTCCTGCAAGTGCCGGCCAATAGAATTGGCTTCCAGTATTATGATTTAGGTCAACTTAAAATAATACAGGAAATTATTACTATGATTGTCTTTGCCTGCTTTGCCATCTTGTATATGAAGCAACCGCTGAAGCTGGACTTTCTCTGGGCGGCACTTTGTATGGTTGGCGCGGTTTATTTTATTTTTCGAAGCGGCCTGCCGCAGAACGTGTGATCCCGATGAATCTTATAGCCTATCGACGGGAGATTGAGCCAACAGACTTGGACGCCATTTTGAATATTGTTCAGTCCAGCGGCTTTTTTTCCT
>JAKLIM010000584.1 GCA_022709605.1 Bacteroidota bacterium
GTTGAATACTTCATAAAAAATGGTTTTGATGCTTTAGGGTTGGAAAGCTACAAAGAGTTTATTCACTTCGGATTAACTTCACAAGATATTAATAATACAGCCATTCCTCTTTCGACCAAAGAGAGTTTTGAAAAAGTATATTTACCCCATTTAATCAGTGTCATTTCCAAATTAAAAGACATGAGTCAGGAATGGAAAGACGTTCCTATGTTAGCCAGAACACATGGTCAACCCGCCTCTCCTACCCGATTAGGAAAAGAATTAGGTGTATTTGTAGAACGATTGGAAGAACAAATGCGTCAATTATTTAATATCCCCTTTGCAGCTAAATTTGGTGGAGCAACCGGCAATTATAATGCCCATCATGTTGCTTATCCTCAAATTAACTGGAAGAAATTCGGAACCCATTTTGTAGAAGAAACATTAGGCCTACATCATTCTTTCCCTACGACTCAAATTGAACACTATGATCATATTGCAGCCTATTTTGACTGCTTGAAACGTATCAATACTATACTCATTGATTTAGACAGAGATATTTGGACGTATGTTTCGATGGATTATTTTAAACAAAAAATTAAAGCAGGAGAAATTGGTTCTTCAGCTATGCCACATAAAGTGAATCCTATTGATTTTGAAAATTCAGAAGGAAATTTAGGAATGG
>JAKLIM010000585.1 GCA_022709605.1 Bacteroidota bacterium
AAGAAGTTCTGGAATGGTTTAGTAATAAGGATTATTTTATTAAATACCATGAACAGAAAGCCGATATTGAAAAAATAAAAAATATGATTTTGGAAGCTTAAACTACATTTAATTTATCTTTTTTTTTAAACGTTTAATTTATACCTTTGTTTTTTAAGGTATTGAAAATAAACTATGACAAATAAAACCGAAATAATAAAACTAACCAACATTGCTAAGAATTATAAAATTGGGGAAGAAGTGGTTCGTGCATTACGGAGCATTTCTCTTTCTATTTATAAAAACGAATATGTTGCGTTAATGGGACCTTCGGGTTCCGGAAAATCTACCTTGATGAATATTCTTGGATGCCTCGATTCACCTACCTGCGGAGAGTATATTCTGAATGGAAATGATGTTAGCAAAATGTCGGACGATGAATTGGCCGAAATAAGAAATAAAGAAATTGGTTTTGTTTTTCAAACGTTTAATCTTTTACCTCGTTCAACTGCGTTAGATAATGTTGCTCTTCCCCTCGTGTATGCTGGACTTAACAAAACTAAAAGAAATGAACGTGCAACCGAAGTTCTTAAAAGTGTTGACCTAGGTGATCGGATTCTGCATAAACCTAATGAACTCTCCGGCGGACAACGACAACGTGTTGCTGTTGCTAGAGCGCTTGTT
>JAKLIM010000586.1 GCA_022709605.1 Bacteroidota bacterium
AATACGAATTGTTTAAATGATATTCATAAAAAGCTGCTTAATAAGTGGCTTTTTTTGTTTCAGGTAGCTTTTATTTATTTTTTCCAAATAGTATTAGGAGTTGCTAAAAAAATAATATTTTCATGATAAGCTAAACAATAACAACAATCAACATTTTATTATGATAAATACAAGGTTTTAAATATAAAGGATTGATTTCCTTGCACAAAATTCTTTATTTAAAAAAAAAATGTCCTGAAAGGACTAAATGTGAATAACCGCCGGTAAAACCGGCGGACAAAAATGGAGTAAGATTTAGAGCCCTGGAAGGTAGGGTGTCCAAAATGATGTTCCAATAAATTGAGTGTATTATTCTGTGCAAATTCCTCTTAAAAAGCGGATAATTATATAAGAATTATTAGTATAATTATTTTGTTAAAAGCTTGCATATATGACTGATTATTAGTATCTTTATTGAGTAATAACATAAAGATATATAATGAAAAAGACTAATATTGAAGAAGAAAATGCCCGTATGAAAGTTGAACTTTTAAAGTTAAAAACAGACAATAAGGATCTGTCTAAAAAGTTAGAGAAATCAAGATGCAAAACAGATCAACTACAAAAGGAATTAAAAAAAAACGACGTTCGGAAAGTAATATTGAGCAAAGAACAAGAACA
>JAKLIM010000587.1 GCA_022709605.1 Bacteroidota bacterium
GGGCCTGCAGGTGCCCCGTGTCTTTTTAGATAACTTTTTTAATGGATCCTATGACCTGAACAGTTAATCAGCCTTTAGCATTTTTCCCGTTGCACCGTTACACCGTTGCACCGTCGCACCGTTGCACCGTTCTTTTCATAATACCAGCATAGCATCACCATAAGTCCCGAACCTGTACTTGTCTTTCACCGCCACCTTATATGCCTCAAAAAGTAACTCATACCCTGCAAAAGCAGCCACCATCATCAGTAAAGTCGAGTAGGGAAGATGGAAATTACTGATCATCATATCAGGAACCTTAAAGTCGTAAGGAGGAAAAATGAATTTATTTGTCCAGCCGTCGAATGGCTTAAGATAGCCACTTGTCGAGACAGAACTTTCCAGGGTCCTGACAACAGTGGTACCAACAGCACAGATCCTGTTTTTATTATCTTTTGCTTTGTTCACAATCTCGGCGGCTTCTTCGGTGATCCTTATCCTCTCTGAATCAACTTTATGTTTTGTCAGGTCCTCAACATCAACACTACGGAAATTACCAAGACCTACGTGTAAAGTTATCTCAGCAAAATCAACTCCTATGATCTCCAGCTTTTTAAGCAGCTCCCGGCTGAAATGCAATCCTGCAGTAGGTGCAGCAACAGCTCCTTCATATTTT
>JAKLIM010000588.1 GCA_022709605.1 Bacteroidota bacterium
CAATGGGAAAATGTGTCCTGGACGTGCTAGTTCAAAAGGCTTTGTTTCTTCATTTACCAATGCTAAAATTGTTTTAGCTCTGTCTGCTGCGGAAATTCCGGTTGTAACGCCATTACCTTTTAGATCAACAGAAACAGTAAATGCAGTTTCCATATGGTCGGTATTATTGACTACCATGGAACGAAGTTCTAATTCTGAACAACGACGTTCTGTTAAGGGAGCACAAATGAGTCCGCGGCCATGGGTAGCCATGAAATTAATCATTTCCGGAGTAACCTTTTCAGCCGCAGCCAAAAAATCACCTTCATTTTCGCGATCTTCATCGTCAACTACTATGATGATTTTTCCTTGACGGATATCTTCAATAGCTTCTTCTATGGTATTTAGTTGTGTTTTATAAGACATGATTAATTTTATGCTTTCAAAAGTTATTATCGATATTGAGTCATCGCTTCTTTAATGACTGTTTTAATATAAAAATGTAATAAAATAAAGAAGGGAAATCCAACTAAAAAAGTTATGACTAGGCCTACATTGACTTTACGTCCAATTAATTTACCCATTTCCTCAAGCGTTTGGTGTGACTTATATAGAAATATATAAAATAAAATAATAGTTACAATTGAGATAAGAATAAGTATAGGGTTTAGTT
>JAKLIM010000589.1 GCA_022709605.1 Bacteroidota bacterium
GGTACAATACCCTCTACGGCATCGGTAACAAATACCTGGTTGCAATAGAGTTGAATTTTATTGCGTTGCACTTCAAAGTTGTTTTTAATCTTTGGAAAGTAAAGAATACCGGTGAGGTTGAACGGATAATCTACATTCAGGTGAATATGAAACAGAGGTTCGTCGGTAAAGGGATAGAGGTCGTTGTAAAACTGATTGTATTCCTCTTCTTTCAGGTCAGCTGGTTTTCTTGTCCACAGTGGATTTGTTTCGTTAATAATCCTGTCTTTCTCTAATTCAACTTCTTTTCCGTCTTTCCATTCGGTTTCTTTGCCAAAAGCAATTTCTACGGGCAGGAAACGGCAATATTTTTTTAGGAGATTTTCAATTCGACTTTTTTCTAAAAATTCTTTCATCGGCACTTCGCCCACAAAGCAAATTCCCATGCTCTCGGATTTTTCGGCAGTGGGCAATTTAAATTCTTTTGCTAAAGAGCGTACGCGCGTTTTAGTATAATCGCCAATTGGAAATAAAATATGCTTTAATTGTTCTTGATTAAGCTGGTGAAGAAAATATGTTTGATCTTTGTTGGAATCTTTGGATTTTAATAATTGATAATTGATAATTGATAACAATTTCTTTTCTTCACTTTTTACTTTTTCCCTTTTACTTT
>JAKLIM010000059.1 GCA_022709605.1 Bacteroidota bacterium
CCACATTTACATTACGAAGTTCATTTTAAAGGAGAGGTAATGAATCCTCAGAATTATTATTTCATGGACTTGTCGCCTGCTGAATACGATCGGATGGTACAAATGAGTAATAATTCGGGACAGATGTTTGATTAACAGAACAAAGAATAAAGAACAAAGAATAAAGAACAAAGATCAAAGATTTTTTTACAGAACTCATATAATTATGATTCACAAAGATGTTTCAGATAAGTATATTGGCCCCATCGGGATTTTTGACTCCGGATACGGTGGTTTGACTATTTTAGAGAAAATCCGGTCTGCACTTCCTGAATATGATTATATTTATTTGGGCGATAATGCCCGTACTCCTTACGGAACCCGCTCATTTGATGTAGTTTACCGTTATACATTGGAATGTGTGACCCATCTTTTCGAAATGGGTTGTCATTTGGTAATTATTGCATGCAATACGGCTTCGGCTAAAGCATTACGAAGCATACAACAAAATGATTTGCCATTAATAGATCCAAATCGGAGGGTTTTGGGTGTTATACGACCAACCGTTGAATCTGTTGTTGAGTTAACAAAAACCAAACACATCGGTTTATTGGCAACTTCCGGAACTGTTCAATCCAATTCGTATCCGCTTGAAATTCAGAAATTAAATCAAGACATTGTGCTTGCTTCAGAAGCCTGCCCCATGTGGGTTCCGTTAATCGAGAATAATGAACATAAAACGAAAGGAGCTGATTTTTTTATTAAAAAAAATATCGAACAACTTTTGTTTTCAGATCAACTAATTGATACTGTAATACTTGGATGTACTCATTATCCGATAATACTAAATCAAATCAAATCATTTTTGCCGGAGAATATTCAGGTGGTTTCGCAAGGAGATTTGGTTGCAGCAAGTTTGGCTAATTATTTACAACGTCATCCCGAAATAGATTCGAAATGCTCAAAAAACCATTCAATACGTTATCTGACTACTGAATCGGTTGAAAAATTCGCAACCTCAGCTTCAATTTTTCTGAACGAAAGAATTAATGCTGAACATATTGATTTGGGATAAATAAATCTCAGAAACTAAAAGGTCGGTTAGCGACTATGCAAACCGACCTTTTAAATAAAAAAAATTGCATATTACCTGGGTTGCCAAAAGCAAACTTTAGGCGAAACAATAGCTTCTTCGGCTTTCAATTGTTTCATCGCTTTGTCTACCTCTTTGCGTTCGAGACCTGTAAGTTCAACCAGTTTACCTGCATTTACCGGAACACCTGCTTTTTTCATTGCTTCTAATACGATTTCTTTTGTTTCCATGTGATATAAATTTTATGTATTTAACGATTCGAACGATTTAAGATAGAAAATGTTCTATAAAATTATGAATAAATAAATTATCAACTAAATACTGCGATATAAATGCAACGTTCAAAAGTCTATCGACGTTTTGAAGTTAACATTCAATTATTCAATATTTTTTCTCACCATTTTCAAAAATTCCTGCATACGCTCGGTATCTTTTTCATCAATTATTTCCATTAATATTTTAAGTTCCGCACGAATTTTTTCTACCTGATTGTGTGTGTAAGGATTGAAAAGAATTTCAGTTAATAAATAATCGTCTTCACCCAACAGCCCTTTGGCAATATCCATGTGACGTTTAAATGTTGTTCCGGGTGCTTCCTGAGGCACCATAACCGAGGCAAAAACCAGCGTAGAAGCAAACGGTATTGATAATGAATACGCTATGGTTTCATCATGTTCGTCGAAACTGTATTCAAAAATATTAAGTTTCAACGAACCATACAAATCTTTGAAAAAAGCTTTGCCCATGTGATCCGATTCGGATATAATGATGGCACTTTGAGTTCGAAGATTATCGAGCGTCGCAAATGTTGGTCCAAACATGGGGTGTGTTGACACATAACGCATACCTGTACTTTCGTAATATTCCTTCAAACCGGTTTTCACCGAAGCAATATCAGAAATAATGCAACTTTTCGGCAAATAAGGTATCACCTTTTCAAATGCATCTATTGTGTATTTCAATGTTACACAGTTGATTACGAGTTCAGGTTCAAACGCTTGAATTTCCTCATATTGTGTCATTCGATAGGTGTTAAACACAAATCTTAATCGTTTTGGATCGGTGTCAAACAAGGCTACTTCGTGATGAATACACATCACATCAGTCAGGAAAGTGCCCATTTTTCCGGCACCAAGAACTAGTATTTTCATTTTATCTGTGAACGGGGAAACAAGCCAACTGGAAAACAAGTGAAAATGCACTCAAAATTCCGTGTAAACGAGTTACAATTTATTAGAGTACAAAGGTAAAAAAAAATGTTTATTTCAGGCTTGTATTCAGATAAATGGTTTTTATTTTATTGTAACAGTTATTTTTTTAGCTATTTTCAATGCCGTTGTTATGGTACTTAAATCAGTTGTAATACTTCCATCTTTACCGGCATAATGACTATGACCAATGGGTTTCATTTCAATTTCTCCGCCTGTATTAGTATCAATATCAGCCGAATAAATCAAAGCAGGCTGGCTCGAAGTTTTATATTCTTTATCGTCCGGAAAAAGACTATTATGCCAGTATTCATTCCAATCCCACGACTGATTTAGTTCTAACATGATTTCAAATTTACCTTTCAGTGGTTTCTGTGTTTTTACATTAATAATAAACGATTCGAGCGGTGTGGCACCTGTATATGCGTCAATTTCAGGGTTTTTGGGTGTTGGCATGTACGTTCCGTATTCATTCAAAATACCGCGTTGGTGTGCCCAATATGGCAAAGTTGCGGGACGTTGAATTTCTCCCGGCATCCATTGTCCTGTTTTCTGGCTTCCATGCTCAAAAATGCCTTTACCAATGCTTTTTGAAACATAAAGTGTATGGATAAACTTACCATTTTCGTCGGCCAACCACACCGCAAAAAGCGGATGATTATGCTCTTTTCCTTTTTCAAATTTTAAACTGATAACCGTACAATAATCATTGTATCCATATATGTACGAAGCGAAGTTTTCGGGTTTTTTGGCTGACAATGTTACAGTGATTACAAGCAACAAAGCCATTATAATTCTTGTTTTCATATTTTTCAAAATTGATATATTATTTTGCTATAAATTTACGACTAATTTTTTAAATCTTTATTATTAAACCAATAGTAGGCAAAATATTTCCTCCAAAAGTTTCAATTTCTCTTATGTTTTGAAGCGCAGGATTGCCATTTGGGTCGTCTAAAACTGCCCCATTTTCATCTCTGTTTGTATAAATCGGCACTCCCTGTGTTTTGAAATTATATACATTTTGCACATCAGTGTAGAAATTTAACACCCATTTTTTGAAATAAAATTCTTTATCAATTCGCAAATCGAGTTGATGGGCAGCCGGTAATCTTTCCGAATTGAAATTTTCGTAATCTAAATAGGGTTGATTTGTAATGCCCCAGGCCACTCTGTTTTTCGACAACTCCATGTCGATGGGCGAATAAGGTGCGCCACCCACAAATCGCCAGCGCATCGCCACATTCCAGTTTCGGGGCAATTTATAACTCGAAATAAGATTCAAAAGATGTTTTGTGTCCCACGATGAAGGTCGGTAAACATCGTTTTTATCAGTAAATTCGCTTCGGAAAAAAGTGTATGTTGAAGTTACATTCAGATTTTTCCATTCCATAATCTTATACAAAATTTCAAATCCATAAGCCCTACCCTTTCCGGTCGAAATAATTTCCTCATCGCCAATTTGTCCATATGTAGCACCTTTGCTTGCAATGCTTACACCTTCGGATACCGATAATGGATATTGTGCATATTGCTTGTAGAAGCCTTCAAGCGTAACTCTCATTTTTTCGGCCGGACGATATTCGAAACCTACAATTGCCTGATTTGAAGTTACATATTTCAAATTTTCGTTTTTATTTACAAATTCACCTGCACTGTTTTTGAAGCCCATTGTTGTATAAGCCGGTTGCATGGCATATCGTCCGAAATTGGCATTCAAATCAAATTTTTCGGAAATTGAGTACGAACCTGACAAGCGTGGTGAAAACTGATTGAGCAGATTACTCATGTTTTTATTGAAATTATTTCCAACAAAACTTACCCCAACCGACAATTTCAAGCGATCGTCAAGGTATTCGTCAGATGCTTGCGCAAAAGCCTGATAACCAAAAAGATTCAATTCTGTATTATAATTTAGCTCGTTGGCCACTCCATTGAAAAACAAACGACGATACGTTTGATTAGTGTAATGCGAATAACGCAAACCCGCTCCCACCTTGAGTTTTACGGGCAAATATGGATAATCACGCTCAAAACGCAATTTATTTTCGGCTTCGTCCGATATATAATCCGAAGTTTTTGGCTTTGTTTCGTCATTGTTTTCGTACTTGAAATTACTATTGCGCAACATATTGCGACTCAACACCCAACTATCGATAAATCCTTCACCAAAATGCTTATAAACAGCACCAACCGTATAATTCCATTGTTTGTAAATGGGCAAATAGGTCAATAAATATTTTTGCGATTCGGTACCGGTTTCCTGCAAACCTGTATTAAGCGTCAGGTTATCAATAGCTCCGATTCCGATAAAAGTAATTTCATTTTTCTTATCAATTTCGTATTTGTATTTCACCTGAAAATCGTTGTAAGTGGGCAAAAACGGTAAGCCAATGGCTTTGAACAGAAACTGCAAATAAGATTGACGGGCCGAAACAATAAAAGTAGATTTTTGGCCTATCGGACCATCAATGGTCAAAGCTGCATCCGAAGCACCTACAGACAATTTAGTGTGGACACGATCTTTGCTGCCATCTTTTTGGCGAATTTCCATGACCGAACTTAACGCGTTGGTTCTGTTGGCGGGAAAAGCGCCGGTGTAAAAATTGATTTCACGCACAAAATCAGGATTAATAATCCCCACTGCCCCACCCGACGAGCCTTGTGTTGCAAAGTGATTGATAACCGGAATTTCAACTCCATCCAGGTAAAACACATTTTCGGAAGGACCACCGCCGCGAACAATCAGGTCGTTACGGTTCGGATCGGTTGCACCAACTCCGGGCAAAGCCTGCACAACCTTCGAAACATCGCGGTTGGCACCTGCACTTTTTTCAATTTCCTGAACACCTACCGACAAAACCGAAATTGGACTTTCGATTCGTTTGAGATTCAGATTTTGGCGTACAACCACTTCCTGAATTGCAAAAGCAGCTTCCGGAACGGCTATGTCAACGAAAGTAGTCTGATTTCCCTGCACCTGAATTTCGGCTGAAACTGTTGTTTCGAAACCCACTGAACTTACCACCAATCGGACGAATCCGGGCTTTATTCCCGTAAAAATATATTTACCATCCAAATCGGAAGTTGAACCTATGGTAGTTCCTTGTACTAAAATATTGGCAAACTCAATGGGTTCATTCGATTTGGCATTATAAACCCGACCTTTAATAGTTCCCTGTTGCGAAAAGGAAAATAAAGTGATTGAAATAAAGCTGATAAATAGAATTATTCTTTTCATGTTTTAAAATTGTTGTATCTTTAGATTGATATATTTAATATTTAGAATGTTTTTGTACTAATATGAACAATTATAGTTCATAATTGTTCTACAAATATAAAATAATTTTGAAAATATTTTTTCAACCCTATTTCTAATCTTAATATTAATGAAGACAAAAGAGATTTTAATAGAACTGCTTGAATTATTAGAAACATATGAAAGTGAAAATTCCGGCTTAGGCAACCCATTAAACACAACTGATTTTATTGAGTATCTTAATTCGCATCAAAATCCACAGAAATTAAAAGTCGATGAATTAAGTGGCGGCATTGAAGACTGGAGAAGCGAAGAAATGACTGAAAATATGCCTGTTACCGACATTTCAATTCTGGTTGTATTGTTATTCAGATATGCAAAAGGGTATATCAAAAAAGCATTAAAAGCTAGTCAGATCAAAACAGCCGATGAATTTTCGTTCCTTATTACATTGCTTACTTACGAAAGCATGACAAAAATGGAGCTGATTAATATGCAGATAATGGAAAAAACGTCGGGCAACGAAATTATCAACCGGTTAATAAAATTTGATTTTATTGAGCAGACCAAAGATCAGACGGATAAACGAAGTGTAAGAATTAAAATTACGCCAAAAGGCAGATATGAAATACTATCTGTTTTGCCACAAATGCAACTTGTTTCGAAAATTGTTGTGGGCAATTTGAAAGAAAAAGAAAAAAATACGCTTGCTTTTATTTTACGTAAACTTGATCATTATCACAACGATATATTTCAAAATAATAAAGACTGTGATTTGAGTGAGATTTTACCCCCTACCCCCTAAAGGAGTTCGAAAGAACAGAGTTTATACCGAGTTTATCGATTTTGTTGAGGTGCTGAAATATACAATACTAATTGTCTCAAAAGAAAATCCGTCAAACAAATTATGTCTGACGGATTTTTCAATTTATAAAGGATCAATAATTTTGCCACGATAGCTATCTGGAAAACCTGGTCGGTTTATTATTTGATAGAGTTCAATTATATCAAAAAAATAAACTCATTTTCTATTGTTTGATTATTTTTCTTAAAAACGATTTATTGTTGTTGTCGGATACCTTTACAAAATAAAAACCTGAAGGAAGTGAATTCGTATTAATCATATGATTTACTTGTGAAGAATTTACAATTTCCGACGAGATAATTACTCCTATCTGATTCATCAATTCAACTTTCACATCGCCGGCAAAAGCACCAATACTTACATAGCAATTGTCTTTCACCGGAACCGGCCAAACCCGCAACGAGGCTCCATGTATATCTTCAATGCCATCAGCCACATCCACTGTTATAACACCTTCGGTAATGCGTGACGTATTCCATTTTAAACCTTCGGCGGGTTTTTCAGGTGAAATTGCGTCAAATACACCACTTGCCGAAGCTGCAGTAAAAATAGTAAAAGTACTACCTGCCTGATAAGCAGCACCTTTATCCGTCATCTCAAGTATTCCTTTCAAAATCACTGAACCCGTAATAATCAGTTTATCATTCAATGTTCCAGTGACTTCAATACTCGTTTTTGAATTTGTTTGGAGTACTAAATTTCCACCAATTTTAAGTGTGCCAATACCATTATTTCCGGGTGCAATTGTCGCTCCTGAATTAACAACCACACTTCCCGAAACGGTACCTGTACCTGCTAAAGTAGCCGTATTATTTACATACACCGATGATGTACCGGTGGCACTTCCTGTTGTGTTGGTTACAGTTACTTTTCCACCGTTAATATTAAATGCTGATGTGATCAGATTTGCAGCGGTCAAAGTCCAGTTTCCTGTTCCATATTTGGTCACAGTAGCTCCGGCATTTAATACTCCGTTAAAAATGGCATCGCGATTATCAGTTCCTATTTGCCAGGTTCCGCCGCTTACTGTAGAACCAACAACTCCTGACAAAGAACCAATTTTAACAACGGTACCCGTATTAGTACCACTGGCTCCAATTGCTGAATATGCACCCATGTCAACCACATTCGAAAGATGAATATTGGCCTGAGGAAAACCGATGCTATTGGTTGTAATTCTAAAACTACCACTACCATTTATTACATTTAATTTTCCGGTAAAGCTTGCACCTCCGGCTACCAGATCGGCACGAACATAAGGAACAGTGAAGTTCAAAGTTCCTGCTCCGCTTATGCTTCCATTGATGGCACAACGCCCCGAAGCTACTAAATTTCCGGTATGATTAGATGGTATTGTCAAATTCCAGTTCGGGCTTTGACCGTAATCAGTACTGTAATACATTGAAAGTTTGCCGCCATTTTCGAACGTAATATTTCCATTTCCAAGTCCGCTATTATTCATTGTAAATGTACCTAAACCTATCGTTCCACCCGAAATAACAGTTCCACCGGAAAATGTATTGGCAACTGATCCGGAAATGTTAAGTTGTCCGGGACCGTTTTTAATTAATTTGCCCGAACCGGTTAAAACACCGCCGATTGAAACAACTCCATTCGATTTCAAAACATTAATGGTGTCATTTCCCTGCAATGTGATTCCCCTGTTTGTGTTAGTAGCTGTTGCATTCACAATTAATTTGGAACTATTCATAACAAAATTGGCCGGAGCAACAGCAGCCGAACCCAATGAACCTGCAAAGCCGGCATCGCTGAGCGAAGCAACCTGAACGACTGCGTTTGTAAATAATGTTTTTCCGGTATACAAATTACTAATCGTTTCGATATTCAACAATCCGCGTCCTGTTTTTACAAGATTACCCGTACCGGAAATGCCACCTGTTCCTTTTAAAATTATGGGGCTAACTCCATTTTCAAAAAGAATATTCGATGGTGAAAAATTATCAGTGAGGGTAATTGTTTTAGCAATTGCATCGTCGTTAACGGTTACCGAATCGCCGGTAACAAAATAAGTTGGTTGATCAGACAATTTAAAATTACCTGAAACAAAATCCCAATTTCCACTTTCGGCACCGGTCCAGTTGACTTTAGCTACAGAACGAACAGCATTAACAACTAATTTCAGCGTATTATTTTCGATCATCAGCGAAACGGGTATTCCACTTATACCTTCAATATTGAAGTTGTTTAGATTTCCGGTGAAATTTCCGGACCATTTGATTAAAGAGAAGATTCCTGCCGGTAAAGTTCCAGACAGGGTTTTGATTATAATATTGTTAATTCCGGAAACTGTAAAATCTCCATTAATAACCAATGAATCATTTTTGTATGTAGATGAAGGAATGATATCGAATTCAATATTAGATTTACCTTTCATCGCAACATTTGAATTGATTGTCATCTTGCCCAATTTAGCTGCAACTAATCCATTTCCGGGCGATAAGCGACCACCTTCAAGATTCAGACCCGGATTCAAAATGATACCTCCATTAAGAATGGCGTTTCCTGCCAAAGTGCCTTTCGCCCGGATATCAACAGGACTTGATAAACTTCCGTTTACTGTTAAAACACCTTCTGAAATCAATGTTTTTCCTGTATACGTATGGTTTCCATTCAATGTAAAATTTCCGTTCATTGATTTTACCAAATCCATTGTTCCGGTTAATTTTCCCGTTCCGGAAAGAACATAGTCTTTCCCTTTGGGATTCATTGCCCAAAGTTTTGAAGGAGCCAAATCTGAGTTCATTTGAATAGCAGAAGAATTGCTTCCCGAAATATCAAACATAATATCATCACCATCAACGAAAGCAGCAGTACTTTTTTCATCATCCAGTAAAAAGTTAGAAGATGTTTTATCAAATGCAGTTCCGGAGATCCAGGTTAATTTAACTCTCTGAACCGGCGGAATTGGAGGTGTTGGCATTTTATATCCCAAATAATAATCAGGAAATGCTGACTGATAATAGCCTTTGGTAGTGGCTTGCATACGATATGCCGGATTTTGCATCAAGCAATACAAACGGATATTCGTTGGATAATCGGTTGAAAATGCCACAAAACCGGGGCAAGTTTCAGTTGTTCCGTCAGTTGCAACGCCTTTTTTCTCGAGCACAACTTCTTCACGCCAATCGCCTGCTATATCACCAAAAAAAGCCGGACGACGACCATATTCCGATTTTACCTGCCAGTTCGTCATTTTTGCAAATTCAATTAAACGGTTTCCAAAATCATGCGTATTCATGTCATATTTACGAATATCTGCATTAAAACCGTTTCCATCAGCCGATGTAAGTTCTTCACGCGCTAAATCGCCATCCCACCAAACACCTTCGTTCGGAAATGGTGTTGCACCTTCGAAAACTACATTTCCCCTGGCGTCATACATATTGGCCATGGTCGACCACATTTCATAACCAAGTCGGGTTGAATCCACATCCATACATTCGCCACGTCCCACATCACCAACCCCGGACATAAAGAATTTTTTAATTGCACTTCCGGTCGCCGCATCATAAGTCAACATACCAAGCATATTCGTTGCATTCTGCTGAATAGCAAATGTTTCCAAACCCGGTCTTTCAGGGTCGATATCACCGGTACGGAAGCGGTCGCCGTGGTTAATTTGGGCATTGAAAGCTAAAGAGCCATCATATTTTAAACCGAATCCACCATTGAGAAATTCGTCCCGTCCATCCAAATCAACATCGGCGGCTCTGATACTATGAAATTCGGCAGCATTTAAGTAGCCGCGTTCCCAGTTGTAGTGGTTTATCCATTGTCCGGAAGCATTATACCCATAAGCAGAAGCATAATACCAATGATATTGGTCGGAACTTGTACGCGTTTTATACATAAATCCAACGCTGGGATGTTTTCCATCTAAATACAGAATAGACATATAACCATTCAGATTGGCATATTCTGTTCCCATGAAAATTGCCTTATTGGTTCGGGTATAGTTCGAAGGATATTTCATTTCGATACTATTTTTTTCAATTCCTGTTGTCCCGTCGATAACTGTAATGTATTGAGGTGGATTTTTTACATTCTGCGCACTGTAATTTACAATACCATCATTGTCTGTATCCAGTGTAGAAGATCCGTTTACTCCTTTACCATTCGAAAATACTGTTCCATCACTACTTTTAACAACAACTTCGGCTTTTCCATCGCAATCCATATCGTAAGCAATAACCATGTCGTCCTGACCTTCGCAGATACTGACATTGGGTCCCATGTCAATGGTCCAAAGCAAAGTTCCATTGCGCAAATAAGCCTGCACTTTGTGAGATCCGCCATCCACTGAGAGGCGATCCACAACAAAATCGTATTCGCCATCACCGTCGATATCGGCAGGCCATACAAATTTTGTACTGTATTTTGAGATATCCAAACCATCGTTGGCCGGATTGTACGTAAAATCTAAATAGGCACTGCGGTATGCATTAAATCCGGCAGCATTAATTGTAAATATTTGACTTGGTGTTCCTTCAGTGCCGTTTATTACTGAAGTTACATAAAGTTGTGTTCCATTATTTACAGCAGTTGTAGTGGTCTGATAATTAGGAACTTTTAATGGCGTAGTATTAATTTTGGTAAATGAACCACCCGTTTTTTTAGCATAAAGATTAAACTGAATATCTTCGGGATCGGAAGCGAGGTAACGCCAACTTACGAAATAAGCAGATGAATTGTTACGTACTGCAACAACGCCACGGTCGAGTTTTTCCATTTTGCGCTGAGCAGTAAGTGGAAAACTGGTGAGAAAAAGGCAAAAAGTAAGAAGAAAAGATATTTTGAAAGCAATGATATTTTTCATGGAAATAAAATTAACATATAAAGAAATGAAAACTAAAAGAGGTTGCCTTTTCAGACAACCTCTTTTTAAGTAAGAGAAAATTTCTATCTAACAATAACTTTAGTACGAAGTATTTCACCCGAAACAACCTTAACAAGGTAAACTCCCTGAGGCAATGCTGTTGTAAATACATCCGATTTACTAATTGCATTTATCAATGTTCTACCGGTTAAATCAACAACTGATATAGATGCGCCAGATTTAATACCCTTAACAGTTAAAGTTCTGTTGTACGCATACGCTTTTATGTTTGAAACCTGATGATTGTCAACAGCATTAGCACCTAAAGAGAAATAACCGCTGTTAATAAATGTACGGTAATCCTGAGCACCATCACCTAAATCAGTGAAATTAATAGTTTCATAATAATAATCCCCTTTTGGCAATTCGCAGGTAAAAATAAATGCATCATTGCTAAAACCTTCGGCAACGCGTGTCCATTTGTCTTCGGCGCGATAAACAGTTACATAATTTGCAACATACTCTTCACCACCGATAAGTTTTTTTATCAAACCAACACTATCAATGGAGTGACTGTATTTCATACCCCAATCTGTCATATCAGTAACCTGATAAGGAATAGCAAACTGAGTAAAGTCAGCATAAGTTGTTGGAACAGTTGCAGCATCATAGCCCGGTTGACGAGCAAAACCAACCCAATCGAACATTGGATAATATACTTTAGCCATGCTGGTAGCAGCTGGTAAATTAATATTTAATGAATCCATGTCAACAGGAATAAATTGAAGCATGTCTAAGTTATAAGATGCTCCGTTCTCAGGGAGTACGTTAATTTTAAGTGAATGTGTACCCGAATTGTCGATACTTACAGAACCGATATAATTCATTCCCATACTACCTGAATGAGCTTTTGCATTCCACTGGCGACGATTATTTACACCTGCCCATGATTTAAACCAACGTCCGTACATTTCCTCATTAGGAAAATAAAGCTCTTTATTATCCATTGTTATACTTCCCATATTTGTTTTTGGGTCGCCACTTACACGGTGCGAAATATAAACATTATAACTACCGGCATTTAACCATGGTGTTTTAAATTTAACCCAGGTTGGACGTCCACTTCCAAGTGGAACAATAACAAAATCAGCTCTATTGTAAGCATTATCGATTTTATCGTAAGTACTTCCGGCTAAATAATACCCAACTTTATGTGTAAGATTGATAGTATCGGTTACCATAATTCCCGGTAATGAATCCATTCTAAAATAATGTGTATAAGCTCTTGGAGTTGCAGTTGTAACGCCACGTTCTCTATCCCACGCTATAATTTCCGGTTGATCGCACAAGTCGAAGTAAACAGGATATGGTTTTACTGAAGCAACAGAAGGTGTAATACTAATTACAATTCTTGCAGTGTCGCTGTTTGAGTAGTTAATATGATCGCCAATATAAACAGCTGAAATATTTTCATCGCCTACTAAAAGATTTGGCATAGATACTGAGCCCTTACCCAATACATCCAATGTTACGCGATTTTTAACTACATTATTTACAAATAGCAATACATCTCCACTTGAAACAATGTCACTTTGAGGCGTTTTTACTGATAAGCCAATTGTAACATCTTTATATAATTCAGAAGTAGCCGGCGCTGATATTTGAACTACAGTATTTTTAGGTGTCGCTTTTTTGAAATGAAGAACCAGATCACTACCACCTGATTGTACGGTTACATTATCAGAAGTTGTTACATCAAACAAGTAATACTCTTCGTTATAAACAATATTTACTTTATCAGCAACAATGGCTGTAAAAACTGTACCAACTTCAAGATTAGTTACGGTTCTAGCCGCTTTAATTTCGTTTCCGGCTTCATCTTTGTATCTTATAGTAACCGAAGCAGCTTGGGCTACTTGTCGAATTGTATAAATATCAATATTATCAAAACGTTGTTCGTAATTAGTATTTGCACCATTAGTTGTTGCACCTTCAGTTTTACCACGTGTACCCGCAATTTCTAAATAAGAAACATTAGCAGCCCCTTTATTTACAAACGACAGATTGGTGAAACTTTTTTTATTTTCAGCAACAACACCGTTTTCGGAGATTTCAAACGAAATAATATTTTTGTTTGTAAAATCAATTTGAGCTTTGATATGATACCAACGACTCATTTTAAATGTACGACCAAGATCTGTGGATTTATTCATACTATCACAAATAACCGCATAGTTCGAAGTATATTTAGGATCATACATTGAAAAAGGTATAAGCGTATTGGTATAATACGAAGTTTCAACCGCATTTACTGTACGAGTTACTATTTTTGCTGGCACCGGATTAAACTCATCGGTACTTAAGTTCATTAAATGTAAGTCGCCCAGAGGTTCCTTGCTAAGACTATCTGTATTGTATTTTGATCCGGCTTTTAAGCTCCAACGATCGAACCATAAACCAAATACAATACTATCGTTGCTACCACGAACTACACAAGCGGCATACGATGCAGGTTCGATACCCGATGTACCTGATGAATTTGCTTGACCTATTATCATGTAAGGATTCCAGTCGAATTCATAAAAAATAGTATCCGTTCTTGGTGTTGCATCGGTCATGTTTGTGATTTTAGTACCACGACCTCCAGAACCACTTGCACCTACACGAAGAAATGGCA
>JAKLIM010000590.1 GCA_022709605.1 Bacteroidota bacterium
CCGCAAGCTGAGGAATCGGGGCTGAGGTCTTTCCTAGAATCCAAAGTTTTTTCAGTCCGGCATTACAGTCTATGATTGAAAAAAACAAGGCTTTATTGGTTTTAATAAATGGATTGGCATTAGAAGAAATCTAAATACTTGCAATATAGAAATCTGTTTTAATCATTATATTGCAGTAACTAATTCGCAATATCATTCTTTTTTCGGATTTTACCGAAACTATTAGTACATTTGTTTTCAAATACAGCGAATGCTCCCGCAAACCGCCAAATGCCCATAGCCTCGGTCGTTACCAGCAAGCCGAAAAAAAAATAAACTTTTCTCCCTAAAAAAACGTTTGACAATACAGAAATATTAATTATACACAATAATTAAACAGATAGAATTGAAATAATTAAATTTGTCATATATTTGCAAGCGAAATATTATGAAATTTAAAAGAACAGCATATATAATTACTTTTATAGCCAATATTTTTTTATTGGTTTATGCTGTTGTACCACATCATCATCATGAAAGCAAATCCCAAATTTGCATATTAAGTAGTCATTGTCAAACCGATGATAATGATGACACTGAAAATCATCAACATGATAGTCATACAAAGTCGAACAAATGCTTATTAACGCAAACAATTGTATTACCGCTG
>JAKLIM010000591.1 GCA_022709605.1 Bacteroidota bacterium
GATAAAACTTTGAAGCGACATTTATTTTTTTGTTGCTTCAACCGATGCTTTTTTATAAGGCGTGACAAGTTTTTTAATCTCTCCCAATGCTTTTCTCACGTCGGCTTCGGCTGTTTTATTACCCTTTTCAACAAATTTCTGATGTCTCTCTTCTACAATCTTAACTTGTTCTTGAATTTTTGCATAAAGTTCTTCTAACATAATAAGAATAATTTATTTTTTGCTGGCTTGAAAACCAGTTAATACATGTCATTTTATATGAAGAACATAAAAAAGTTTAAAAATAATCTTTAGAAATTTAAAATTCTAGCGGTTTAAAACCACTTATTGATGGTTTATTATTTAATATTATAGCCATATAATCATTGAAATCATTCAATTTATTCGATTCTTTTATCTCTTCCCATCCCCAGTTTTCTTCATTCCAAGGATCAACATCTGGATTAGTTATTCTTTTTCCTTTTTTGAACCCAATGAGATCTTCAAGGCTCAATTTTTTTTTATTATTATAATTAGCAAAATCTATTGTCGCCCTCATAAATTTTCCTTTATGGTAACAATAAACCTTGTGTCCTGGATTATCAAATCCTACTCCAACAATAACTTCTCTATAATTTGCAACAATATATTCCAACTCATCCAAT
>JAKLIM010000592.1 GCA_022709605.1 Bacteroidota bacterium
ATTTTATAGTCGTTTAAGACTTCTTTTTTGAAATCTTCGAAAGTCATAGCCTGCTTGGGTGATTCTGTCATCATAATCTAAATATATTCTAGTAGTGAACAAATTTAAGTAAAAAGTAGTAATTATAATAAAATCCAATTAAAAATATAATTCAATTATTGATAAAAAACTGGTATTAATTAGAGCTTAGATTGTGTTATTTTTTGAAAAATAAGCTAAAAATTAAATTTAATGTAATTTATCTTTAATTTTTTAATGATTTAAAACCATTTTCGGGTAAATAAACCGATAAGCGTGTTTGGATTTAAAGTAAACATAAATCGCATTTTACTAAAGTAACCTCCTTGGTTTATTTCCCAACCATTTGAGGAGTGGATAGGTAAATATATTTCAAAATAATCGGTTAATAAATTCAATCGAATTCCACTTTCGTAAATAAACTCCGGGGAAATATTTTCATTTTTTATCAAACCGATGTCGCCATATAATTCAATCCAATTCCAAATACTGTAACTTGTATTGAGTGTTGTGAGCCATTTATTGGAAAGCTTAGTGTCTAATTGAGATTTAAAAGCACCTTCCCCAACAACATATTGTTGGCTGAAAAACCCGGAGGTTTCAGAACGGCCATATAAATTGT
>JAKLIM010000593.1 GCA_022709605.1 Bacteroidota bacterium
TCGGCAAATACTTCGGGTTGCCCCCCTGTATGAAGAAATATTACCGTCTTTTCTTTTTTGAGTACTCCGCGCAGTGCCAGGTCAAACAAGCCCGCCATTGCTTTTCCCGTATACACCTGGTCCACCAGCATCCCCTCCAGTTTTGCGCAAACTGCGGCGGCCTCTGTTGCAGGTTTTACGTGCACGGCATATGCTTCATGATAATTGTCGAAAACTTCAAACTCTCTTTCGGACAATTTCTCATGTGCTCCGATTATCTTACATGTCTCCTTTATCAGGTTACGGGTCCGGGAGAAAATTATTTCTTTTGTCCAAAAGTAGAAGGTGATAATTGTCCAATTTGTAAAGCATATAAAAAGCTTTGGGACATTAATACGGATGCTTCCAAAGAATTAGCAAGAGAAATTAAACCACGCAAACAATATCTCTACAATATTATTGTAAAAGATGAAGCTGGTGTTCCTGCTGAAGACCCAACAAAAGTTCAAGTTTATATGTCAGGTAAAAAGTTATATGACAAACTCATGGATTATTTCTTTGATTCTGATTATGGAGATTTGACTGATGTAGAAGAGGGTTTTGATTTTGTTATTAACAAAGAACAAGGTGCTCAAGGTTTCCCAAATTATGATAATTCTAG
>JAKLIM010000594.1 GCA_022709605.1 Bacteroidota bacterium
GCCGATATTGAATACCTGCAATTGCACCGACTGTATAGCCAGCGCAAAGGCGCGGAACATTATGAGCAATTGACTCAGGAGGAAATCAGAAAACAGGTCACAGTGCATACCGAACCTTACAGTGCCTGTCACAACGCACATGCCATAGCCGTTCTTACGGAGTGGGATGAGTTTAAAACGCTGGACTGGAATCATATTTACGAAAACATGTATAAACCCGCCTTTGTGTTTGATGGGCGAAATGTGTTGAATCGTAAAGAGTTGACTGGTATTGGTTTTGAGTTGTATTCTGTGGGGAAAGCGTAAAAAGAGAGCAAAGAGTAAAGAGCAAAGAATAAAGAGCAAAGAGTAAAGAGCAAAGAATAAAGACAAGAAGGTGGAAAATAGAAAATAGAAAATAGAAAATAGTGTCTTTCCCTAAAATAGCTTGACCAAAAAAGTCAAGAAAAAAAATGGAAAAACAAACAGGGAATCTGACCACCCATATGGAAGGATTCAAACAAATCGAAGTAGACTATAAAAAGTATGAAACAAGTTTTCGTCGTTGGTTGGTTCAGGAGATAGAATCTCAAAGAATGAGTTGGCAGGAAGCCAGAATACGATTTGAATTACCTTTTCGATT
>JAKLIM010000595.1 GCA_022709605.1 Bacteroidota bacterium
CCGAAATATCTTTTTCGTGTGTGACTATAATTACGGTGATACCCGCCTGATTGATCTCCTGAAAAAGGTCCATCACTTCGTAAGAGGTTTGGGTGTCAAGTGCTCCGGTTGGCTCATCGGCAAGAATTACCTTTGGTTGAGCAATGAGCGCCCGTGCAATAGCCACTCTTTGTTTCTGACCACCGGATAGTTCGCTTGGCAAATGAGTTGCCCAAGGAACCAAACCCACGCGATCGAGGTATTCCATCGCAATTTTATTTCGCTTCTTGCGGCTTACATTCTGGTAATACAAAGGAAGAGCCACATTCTCGAGGGCATTTTTAAAAGAAATGAGGTTAAACGATTGGAAAACAAAACCAATCATCTGGTTGCGGTACCATGCTGCTTTTGTTTCATTTAAGCCGTGCATTAAAATGTTGTTCAGGCTATATTCGCCTGAATCGTAGCTGTCTAAAATGCCAATTACATTCAGAAGGGTTGATTTTCCGGACCCCGAGGAGCCCATAATCGATACCATTTCACCTGCTTCGATGTGCATATCAATGCCTTTTAAAACATGTAAACTATTTATTCCATTTACATACGACTTGTGCAATTGCTTAATACTTATCATGTACCCT
>JAKLIM010000596.1 GCA_022709605.1 Bacteroidota bacterium
TTTGATATCTTTCTTCTGGTAACATTATTTTATGTTCATAATTATCTATTTCTTCATTTTTTCCATTTCCTTCAACTTTAAAATATGATTGTTCTCCTGAAAGTAATTTACAATTTAAAAATTTTTCTTCATTAAAATTTTCTATTTTTTTTATTTCTTTTTCATTATTTTTTTCTTGTATTAAAGGAATATTATCTAAATATTTATTTTTTTCAAAAAAAATGGAATTATTATATATAGGAAGTTCAAATACTTTAGGGATTCGATTGAGTTCTTATTTCAAATTCGATATATCGGGGAATACTTCTCAAGCTAAGAAAGATGAATATAAAAATTATGAATGGCTGATTACCATTGCTTTAATAGATAAATTTTGGTTTCTCGCCTCATCTTTAGAATTATTTTTAATTGATAAATTGAGACCAAAAAACAATAAAATAAATAAGGGGTAACATGAAGAAGATTTTATTATCAGTTTTTATAATTTTAATATTTTGTTCAGCTTTTTCAGAAGAGGTTATTAATATCAAACAAATTGATAAAATATTATCACTTCTAGTAGAATCAATAATGCTTGAAAAAGAAAATAAAACAATTAAAAGTAAAAAAGTTTATGATGA
>JAKLIM010000597.1 GCA_022709605.1 Bacteroidota bacterium
TTAAAATGTCGATAGATGCAATATCTGCTGGATCGAGGTTTTCCAGGGCATTGAGCACACCAACAATTCCATCCACTACAAACAGAGGATCAGCACTGGTATTAATGGAGTTTGTACCCCTGATTCGAATTTGAGGCCTGCCGCCCGGATCACCGGCAGCTTGCCTGATTACCTGAACACCTGCGACTTTGGCCTGTAGTGCTTGTCCAACGTTTGTAACTGGCCTGTCAACCAGTTTTTCAGGTGTTACACTCGATATGGAACCGGTAAGGTCACTTTTTTTCATTGTACCATAACCAACAACTATAACCTCATTAAGACCAAATGCCGACTCAGCCATAGTTACGTCGATCTGGGTTAATGTACCAATAGTGATTTCTTGTGGTTCCATCCCGATAAATGAGAATGTCAGACTTTTTGATCCCTGAGGAACTTCAATGCTGTATTTCCCGGCACTATCGGTAATCGTTCCCACAGTTGTTCCGGTAACAACAACGTTTACACCTGGTAAAGTTTCACCAGTAGAAGCATTTGTGACAGTTCCGGATACTTTGATTTGCTGCTGATCAACAACTGATCCGGAAAGATCATTACCGGAAGAGTTCTCTGCACT
>JAKLIM010000598.1 GCA_022709605.1 Bacteroidota bacterium
TGTAGGAATTTCATTTTTCAACCACTCCAAATCATTTACCGGATCATTTACATTAAATGTACATATATCATTATCGCTGTCGCAACCTGTTATACCTGTTAGAAGAAACAGGGTAATTACTGTAATTAAAAATATTCTTGTCGTCATATATTTACTTTTTTTAGTTGTCATTGTCATTACAAATTATCTGATTTTTTTTGCTATTCTGACGAACGACAGAGACTATTGGCATTTGTCCGTCAGCGTGGCAAATCTAAATTCCAATTATCTTTCCCCACGCGATACCCCCGATAGCTATCCCCCGATAGCTATCGGGACGGGTGGGAGCAGTGGAAATAAGCAAAATTAAATTCGATAAAACTTCCTCGTAAGCATTCACTCTACGACTAGAAACGGGTTTTCTCTTCTTTCGGGTTGCCGAGAGTTAGTTTCTTTGTATAGAACCTTTTCAAATCAAAAAATGGTCAATTATGAATGATATGTTTACTATTATACTTGTTTCTATTCTTTTGGCCAAATCTGTTTTACTAAAGTATTCTCGACGTAAAAACTGTTCATTGCCTCGGTAGAGGAACTTGTATAATATTCTGTTGATACAATTGCATCA
>JAKLIM010000599.1 GCA_022709605.1 Bacteroidota bacterium
GGGCCAAAATATTTAGTTTTCAGAAAGAAATATGGTTCTGTTTATAAATATGGATGGATAAGAATGAGTATACCAGAATCAGGTTCATATTATAATGGAATTGTCTATGGATACTCGGCTCCAAAGGAGTATTATCATTTTATTATTGATGATATAAAATAAACCTTTTCGCCCGACCAACCGGATATGCAATTTATTAAATGTACAAAAGTTGGACATTGGTTGGTGATTTTAATTAATTCCACCGTAATTTAATATCAGGAATTTTATTCCTCTTAGTTTCAAATGAAAATATATTTTATCTTTGTTTTTATTCGGAGTGCGACTTAAAGTCGCGCCTCGAATTGAAAATAATATATGGAAAGTGAAACTTTCCTTCCGTCAGCGGACGAACCAGTCTTAGTAGTATCGAATCGAGATGCTTCACCCATCAATACGCATAGTTTTCACCGAAAATTCTCTTGTTCACATAAATAGTAAAAATATATTTTTAAATTCTTTGAATTTCAAAAAGGATTATCTATCTTTGCAGTCCGAATAAAAAAAATACAAAACTCACTAAATAAATTTATAAATTATGATCGTAGTACCTGTAAAAGAAG
>JAKLIM010000006.1:0-277 GCA_022709605.1 Bacteroidota bacterium
ATATTATTTTTGCAAAATATAGATAGATTTATAATAAGAATTTAGATTTTGAAGTCTATTAATTTGTAAGGGCTATTATATGCTAGATAATATTTCTGAATATAAAGAAAATCTTCCCGCTTGTACCATTGAAAATTTAATGTCCAATCGTCATGCGATTACCTATCCGGTAAATACCGAATCGGCTTCAGATGCATTTTTTAGTGTTTTGGCAAAATCGGGAGCTTTCCCGCGCGATACTGTTGACAGAAGAATTATCAACGAAGCAAAAACAGGC
>JAKLIM010000006.1:287-25276 GCA_022709605.1 Bacteroidota bacterium
AATGCACGAAATGTTAGTGGAATAATTGATAAACCGGAAGATGTTGGCGGCTGGCCTGCGTACAACACCTACAATACTGTTACTGATAATGACCGTGATGGTATGGATGATGCCTGGGAAACTGCGAATGGTTTAAACCCGGCTGATGCTGCTGACAGGAATAAAGTCACACTGTCGGGATATACAGCGCTCGAAGTTTATTTGAATAGTTTAATGGGCGAAACCATTGATTTAAAATTCAATACAGCCATTAAAGAGTTAAAAGATTTTTCTCAGATAGATATTGTACAACTCAAAGATATTATAACTGTTAATTCTGTTGCTAAAATTATCGATTTGAGCATTTACGATCTTTCGAGCAGAAAGCTAAACCATTTTTCAAAAATTCAACCAAATATAGCTGATATATCACAACTTAAATCAGGAATTTATTTTTTAAAAGTTGTAACAGACAGTAATGAAAGAGCAACTTTTAAATTTCGAAAAAACTGAATTTGGTTTGATACTTACATCTATTTTCAAAATAAAAAAAATGTGTAACGAAATTAAAAAGATATTATCAATCCTATTTCTGAATTTTATAATGATTTCAGGCTTGAGTGCTGCAAATTTTATTGTAGCACCCGATGGTAGCGGTGATTTCACATCGGTTCAAAGTGCAATTGATGCTTGCCCCGATGGAAGTAGAAGTTTTATTTTTATAAAAAATGGTACTTATTACGGACAACTATCAATTGGCAGTAAATCAGTGCCAACTTCAAAAATGATTTCATTCATTGGCGAAAATAAAGACAGTGTTATTTTAACCTACGATGTGTCATTATCAACGGTTTCAACATTTGAGCAAGCTACTACGGTTCAAATATATGCAAAGAACTTTTATGCCGAAAATATTACATTTCAGAATTCGGCAGGTAATACCGGACAAGCGCTTGCTTTGTATACTGCCGGAGATATGTCGATCTTTAAAAACTGTACTTTAAAAGGTTATCAGGATACTTATCGTTCGAAAAAAGGCACGCGTGGATATTTCTATAATTGTTGGATTGAAGGTGCTGTCGATTTTATTTATGCAGGTGGCACTTTGTTTTTCGACGATTGTACTATTTATTGCACCCGCAGCGGTGGTTATGTTACAGCTCCTGAAGATGCGTATGCTACAATTCCAAAGGCTTCAACGGCTACAGGAATTTTTATTCGACTGGGATTTCTGTTCCGAAATTGCACTATCAAAGGACCGGAATCTGTTCCTGCTAACTCTTTTTACCTCGGAAGACCATGGGGCGATTACGCCGGCTCCATATACCTGAATTGCAAACTATCGTATCAGGTAAACTCTGCCGGTTGGGCTACAATGGGATCTTCCACCTATCTTACATCTTGTTTTGCTGAATATAATAGTATGGATCTTAACGGAAACCCAATTGATATAAGTAAACGTATAAGTTGGAGTTACCAATTGCAAAAGTCGGACGCTGATAATCTATTAACAACAGCGGCGGTATATTCACGATCATATACTTCTACTTTTGATCCTGCTACTTCATTAATTCAGACAGGCGAACCACAGAATTTGTTTTTGAACAATTCAACTTTAAGTTGGAACAATGTTGAAGGAGCATCGGGTTATGTTATATATAATAATGGTAAAATATTGGGTTATTCAACCACAAACAGTTTCACAATTTCGAAACCGGCATCAACAATTTCGGTTAGAGCAGTAAATACGACAGGTGTTTTAAGTGAAGCCTCTTCGGTTTTGTCTGCCATTAAAACTGTCAACGAATCGAAAGTTCAGGTGAAAGTTTCGGGCAATAAAATAGAATTTTCGGAACCGGTTGCATTTAATTTATATGCAGTCAACGGTAAATCAATCGCTTTTTCCAAAGATTTAGTTTCTCAAACCAAAACAAAAGGGATAACGAATGGTATTTATTTAATTCAACTATTTGATAGCAGCAACCAATCAAAACAATTTAAGATAGTAGTATTCTGAAATTAATTTTTCGATACCACCAGATTGATATGTAAAATAATCATTAATAACCATTTATTGCACTTAAAAAATCAATTTGACCTATTTAAAAAGTAAATCGTAACCATATATTTGCATAATAATATTTGAAAAAATAAATACAAACATGAAAACATCGATACATATTTTATTACTAATTATTTTAACTGTTGCTTTTCAAACAGTATATTCTCAGACCCCGGCATTTCCTTCGGCCGAAGGTTATGGTAAATTCTCGAAAGGCGGTCGGGGTGGACAGGTTGTTTTTGTTGAGAATCTTGACGATTATGTTGCCTATAATAATTTGGAACCTGAGATTCCGGGTAGTCTTCGATGGGCAGTAAAACAGTATTCTGGTCAGCCTCTTACGGTAATATTCAGGGTATCAGGGGTAATTAAGTTGAAACCTTATATTGTAAGCGGTAAAAATATGAACGATTTACGAATTCAACGAACCAATTTAACCATTGCAGGTCAAACAGCTCCCGGCGAAGGGATTACCATTCGCAACTCAAAAGTGAATTTGGGCGGATGTACCGATTTAATTGTTCGGAATGTTCGTTTCCGCATTGGTGAAAACGCAGCCGACAGCACATTCATTCCCGGAGGCTCGATGGGTTGCGAAAATGCGCTTCGAGCAATTTTCGATCATTGCGTGTTCGGATGGTCGGGTGAAGAAAATATAACCATGTACGACAATAAATTTACTACTGTTCAATGGTCGGTTATGCACGAAGGATTGTACGACGATGGACACGGCAAAGGAAACCGAAGTTATGGCGGGCAGTGCGGTGGAGCCAGTGCCACCTGGCATCACAATCTTTTTGCTCACAATTATTCCCGTTCGCCACGGTTAAACGGTGCTCGTACCGATAATGAAGTTAAGGTATTTATTGAATTCATCAACAATGTAAATTACAATTGGGGACGTCAGGGTGCACCTTATGGTGGTGAATTATATACAGGAATCCCACGGTCACACACCGCTAATTTTGTTGGAAATTATTACAAACCGGGACCCGGAACAGATGCTTCAAGGATATTTTTTAATGTTGGCACTTTACTTGCCGGAGCCAATACTCCCAAATGGTATGTTGCCGGAAATATAATGGAAGGTACTGCCAGTTACAATACTGATAACTGGAATGGCTTTAGCGTAGATTATGCTTCGACAGGTCTTACACGTGCTAACATAAAATCCGACAGCCTTTTAGCGCCGCCGTTGGCAATTATTTACAATGGTGCATGGATTGGATATCAACCATATAAAATCAATATTCAAACTGCCGAAGCTGCTTATAATTCGGTCGTTGATAAAGTTGGAACAATAAAACGTGACTCAGTAGAACGACGCATTATCCGCGAAGTAAAAACAGGCACATCTGTTTTCAAAGCATCGCAGGGAAAATGGGGAATTATTGATCATTCGTACAATGCCGAAGGTTATTTGGCATACCCTGCAGCAGTTGCGCCCGACGATAATGACCGTGATGGTATGGCTGATGATTGGGAAGCTGCCCATGGACTTAATTCTGCAGATGCATCAGACCGTAATTGGTTAACTGCCGACGGATACACAGCTCTCGAAGTTTATCTGAACAGTTTGATGGGTGAAGTGATACAACCCGTTTTCTTCTCGGCTGTTGAAAATGTTTTATTAAATCAAGTGAGCATTTCGCCCACAGTAGTTACCGATAAAATAAAGGTTAATGCCGAAATTCCTCTTAAATCAGCCAATATTTATACGATGACAGGAGAAAAAATATCAAACACAAACTTAAAAAATAACAATATTGTAGATGTAACAAAATTAATCCAGGGTTGTTATATTATTGAAATAGAAAAAGAAAGCAACATGAAAGAGATTTTCAGATTTCTAAAAAAATAGATAGTACATTTTTAAAAGTAATTCGTCAAATATTCATACAATCAACTAACTTATAAATAATATTTTTATGAAAAAAATTACACAAATTCTTTTAGTAATTCTCTTAACGGCGTCCAGTTTCAATGCTTTTGCATGGGGTCCATTAGGCGAACAAACAACTTGTGGTACTAATTGGTATTTAACCTCTAATGCTGGATGGACAAATTCGGAGTGGTATCAGATTATTGATATTGATGCCGCAACTTTAACGAATACTAATTTGCCTCAATTTACAGCAACTGATGGTGCCAAAACAGCGAATGTTACAGATTTTGGGACAGGAAATTTTAAGACACCTATCTACACCTATGTTGAATCAACGTCATCTTATGTTCCTACTTCTGTTCTGTGGCCGGTAAATTTTTATTTGGCTACTTTTGCTCCTACGATGTACACAAGTGCGTGGTCAAAAATTAATGTTACTGGTCAAACAGTATCGGGTAAAGCAACAACTTGTTCGGTTAATGATAACTCAATTCATGTTAGCAAAATCTTCGACAAACCGGGTTTTATAGAATTAAGTCGTCAGGGTTCAGCAGTATTAAAAACACCTCCAAGTCGTCATGGTTATATTCAGATTGATAGTTTACCCATGGTTGAACGTATCCAATGGTCATATTCTGCCACATCGTATAAACGCGGTGTAAAAATGGACATAAACTATAACGATGGAAATGGTTGGATACCTCAACGATGGGTAGCCAGCGATTACAGCGACTATGAAGGTTCGTTCTCTGAACAAGGATATCAATTTGAAGAAATGATTGGTAAACAAGAAGATCCAACATCATTTGTTTCGTTCCGTATCCGTATTTGGGATGGTGATAGTATTCACATGAAAATTAATGCCAACGATTTGACAGAACAAACATCTCCATATTCTGCAACAATGACGCCTTATGATCAGAGGCAAACAGTTCGCGTTCATCAAATTAAAGTTTTTAGCGGTATTGTTCCTACCAAAGCTCCCGGGGCAGTATTAAGTGCTGTCAATAATATTTATTCAAATGATATAAAAATCTTTTTATCTGACAAAATGATTAAACTTTCTGAAACAGCTAATGTTGAAGTATTTAGTTATGATGGTAGAAGGTTATTTATGGGTAAAACGAATGAAGTTGATGCTTCACGATTTAGCAAAGGAATATATATTGTCAAAGCGGTTGGCACAAGTGGTAGAAGCTTACAAAAGATAGTTTTATAAACCAATATTTTTAAATAAAACGGAGGTTTCGATGTATTCGGAGTCTCCGTTTTTTGCTTATAAATTAAAGCGTTATCATAAATTCAATCCAAAGCGTTCATTTATTTATATCTTTGTCTTTCATCCGATAATCACTTTTCATTTCTTATGCATCAAAAACTTCTACATATTCTATTTCTGTTATTATTTTACCTGTCAGCTTTTGCCGGTAAAAATAAGATTGTAGAAAATTACACCATTGAAGATGGTTTACCACACAATTCGGTTTATTGTACCGTGAAAGATGCCGACGGTTTCATGTGGCTGGGAACCTGGTATGGCTTGAGCAGTTTCGATGGATTGAAATTTCACAGTTACAATCGTCGAAATGATTTCAATACCGACATTCCGCCGCATAAAATTCAAAATATAATTGAGGCTAAAGACGGTAATTTGTGGATGAAAACCATCGATCATAAATTATTTTTATTCTCAAAAAGAAATGAGCAATTTTATGATGTGTTTAATGAAATTAAAAAGAAATATACGGTAAGTCCGAAAATTATTAAAATACAACGCACCGAAACAGGTGATTTACTGCTACTTACCAAAAACAAGGATTTACTTGTGGCTGCTTCGAAAGGAAATGGGAATGTGCAGGTAAATCTGCTTTACGATTCGCAATTGAAGCGCGAACATAAACTGACCAGCAATTTATTTATTGAAGATGCTAACTATCTGAACTGGATAGGTATGGATTATAAAATAATTTCGTGCCGCAAAGGTAAAAGCCTTCAATCCAGACCTTCCGACTTTATTCACCAACGAATAATTACTGAACCAGGTTCCGAATTTTCGTGTGCATTTCATAAAGGCAATTTTTTCTGGCTCGGTTCTACCGACGGAACGTTTTATAAAATAGACCTGCAAAGTGGAAAAATAATTAAAAACACTTACTTCAAAAATCAGGGAGTTATCCGGAATATTATTGGAACTAACAGTAAAATTATTTATATTTCGGTGGGCGGAAAAGGGGTTTTTGAACTTGATGAACGCACCGAGGATTTGAAAATTGCATTTTTGTTATCAGCAAATGAACAGGTAACCAACACTTTAATTGACAGTTATGATAAATTGTGGCTCGAAATTAATCAAACAACTTTAATCTATTTTGATCCATTTAATAAAATCGTAAAACGGTTCAATTTGCTTGCCGGCAAAGTAAATATCGGACTGCAATTTCAGGATGGAAAAGAACTCGGCATGTTTATAATTGATACTGCCGGCGAAGTTTTTCAGTTCGACCGAATGACCGGTGAATTAATCATGTTGAGTGGATTGCCCGAATTGATGAATAGCGGTGAAAAGAAAATGTTTTACGGAATGGTGCTTGATAAGGATAATATTCTTTGGCTATCTTCTACTGCAAATGGGATTTTCAAAATCAGTTTTCCTAAACAACAATTTAACTTGTTACAACCCGAAGTGAAAAACCTGGTCAATGAACTGGGTATAAAAGCTTTATATCAAAGCCGTAATGGAGATATCTGGATTGGCACCCGAAAATCAAGAGTTTTTCAACTGAATAAAGAAGGAAATTTAAAGCGCGAATTTTCTGATGTAAATTCCATAGGTAATGTTTATCATATCATGGAAGATCATCAGGGTAATATCTGGTTTTCGACCAAAGGCAATGGCCTTGTGAAAGCACAGCCTGACATTAAAAGTGCGATGGGATATAAATTTACCCGTTTTATTTCGGACGAAAATAATCCCGATGCAATCACAAGCAACGATGTTTACTACACTTACGAAGACAAAAATCATCGCATTTGGGTTGCTTTGTTTGGTGGTGGATTGAATATGATAAGTGCTGAAAATGAAAAGATTATATTTAAAAGTAAATTCAACAGCTTCGAAAATTACCCAAAGTATGGGCTTTACATGGAAGTCAGAAATATTGCCGAAGACCAAAACGGTCGGATTTGGGTGGGTACAAGCGATGGTCTTATGTCGTTTGACAGTAAATTCAAAAATCCGGATAAAATTGAATTCGAGATTTATAGAAATGTGAAATTAAATTCAAACATTGCCGACAATGATATCTATGCAATTTTCAAAGATACGGCCGGACAAATCTGGATTTCGGTTTTTGGTGGTGGTCTCAATAAACTTGTAAATTACGACAGTGAAAAGAAACTGCCTGAATTTAAGTCGTATAGCTTGAGTCAGGGTTTGGGAAGTGATGTTATTGTTTCCATTGTTGAGGATAATAATAATAATTTATGGCTTGGCACTGAAAATGGGTTGTCGTTTTTCGATCGTTCGAAAGAGGTTTTCCGTAATTTCGACCGTTACGATGGATTTATTAATGTGCAAATGGAAGAAGAGAGTGCTTTGAAACTTCATTCGGGCGATTTATGGTTCGGTAGCCGAAAAGGTATTCTTGCATTTAATCCCGATAAAATAGAAACTTATAACTGTAAATACAATACTTATATCGTTAACTTCCTGGTTTCGAATCGCGACATTAGAAACTTCAATGAAATTCCAATTCTCAAAGAATCAATTCGTTATGCAAAATCAATAACGCTTAATCACGATCAATCAAATTTTGTGATCGAGTTTGCAGCCCTCAATTATTACAATCAAAATCGGGTCAGTTACAAATATATTCTCGATGGTTACGAAGAAGGCTGGCACTTCAACGGCAAAAACCGCATTGCCTCGTATCCAAATATTCCACACGGTAATTACATTTTCAGAGTTCAGGCCATCGACGAGGCGAACGCCAGTCTGAATTCGGAACAGACGCTTGAAATTATCGTACTCCCTCCGTGGTATTTAAGCTGGTGGGCAAAAATTATCTATTTAATTCTGACCATTCTGATTGCTTACGGTATTGTAAGAGCCATTTTTTTCTATATAAAAATGCGCAATGAAGTTTACATCGAACAACGTGTTTCGGAATTAAAAATCAGGTTTTTCACCAATATCTCGCACGAACTTCGCACGCCTCTTACGCTCATCATGGGTCCTATTCAGGAACTGCGCCAAAAACAGCAACTTACCGACAAAGGATTGCAATACATTGCGCTGATTGAAAAAAGTGCCAATCAAATGCTTCAACTTGTAAATCAGATTCTCGATTTCAGGAAAATTCAGAACGGGAAAATGATTTTGAATGTTTCGCATCACAATCTCAATAGCATGGTTGCCGCTTTCCAGCGCGAATTTGCTGTTTTGTCCGAAGAGAATGAAATCAGTTTTTCTTTTCAATTGTCCGAAGAAGAAATTCCGGTTTGGGCTGACAAAGAAAAAATTGAAACAGTTATACGAAATGTAATTTCAAATGCTTTTAAATTTACAAAAAAAGGGGGAAGTATCTTTGTATCAACCGGTCAGAGTATTGACAATGAAAAATGTTTTATCAGAATTGAAGATACAGGTATCGGAATTCCGCAAAATAAAATTACCGAAATCTTCGAACGCTTCACACAAGTGGATAATTCAAAAAGCCATTATTACCAGGGAACCGGAATCGGTCTGGCACTATCGAAAGAAATTATCACACTGCATCATGGCAATATTACGGCGGAAGGAAAACCCGGCGTTGGTTCAGTTTTTACCATTGAATTGCTAACAGGCAAAGATCACTACAAAACGAATGAAGTTAACTTCTATGTCAGCGATATAGTGGACGATAACCAAAAAGCAACGGCCGAAAAAGATACGATTGAAGCCATTCAGGTGGCTGAAATTAAGAACAACCTACCGTTATTATTGGTAGTTGAAGACAATATTGATCTTTGCAATTTACTTAAAATGCAGTTGGAAGACAAATATAATGTGCTGATTGCAAACAACGGAATGGAAGGCTTGAAAAAAGTAAATCATTATCACCCCGATATAGTAGTTACCGACCAAATGATGCCCGAAATGAGTGGTACCGAAATGTTGCAGAAAATTCGTAACGATTTTAGAATCAGTCATATTCCGGTTATTATTCTGACAGCAAAAAGTGATGAAAGTGAGAAATTAAAAGCAATAAGTCTGGGCGCAAATGCTTATATTACAAAGCCTTTTAACAAAGAATACCTGATTGCACGGATCGAACAATTGCTCAGCGACCGTAAAGTTTTCCGCGAAAAAATCTGGAATCAGGAAGAAATAACCAAAACGGCAACCGAGCAAACTGAAAATTTTGAGAAATACCTGGTAAAAAAAGACATCCAGTTGCTCGAAAAAATCAATCAGGTTATTGAACAGAATATTGCGAATTCCGATTACAATATCGATGCTTTAGCCGAAAATATGGGATTAAGCAGATCGGCATTTTTCAAAAAACTTAAGAGTTTAACCGGCTTTGCACCAGTCGATTTAATTAAGGAAATCAGGTTGAATAAATCAGTGGAGATGTTGAAAAACACCGACATGACTGTTTCGGAAATTGCCTTCGCCGTAGGTTTCAAAGAAGCCGGATATTATGGCAAATGTTTCAGAAAAAAATACGAAACTACACCTACCGAATTTATGTCAAAATTCAGAAAGGTCTGATTTTGATTGATAAATTATTTTTGAATCTCACTTAAAGATCTTTTATATGAACTCCGGTATTTTAAAATTTAGACTTTCATTTGTAATTCTATTGTTTTTTCAGCAGGTTTTTGCCCAACAATTTCCATTGCTGATAAAAGATAATAAAATAACTTACCTCTCCGATTCGCTCGGAAACACAATACTCGATTTCTCGTTTTGCGGTTACCGGAATTCTGAAAATGAAATCCCCGACCTTACTAATGCTATATTTGTTCCGCACACCGAAGGAAATATGTCGGAGTCTATTCAGCGTGCAATCGATTATGTGTCAGCACTCAAACCCGACACAAAGGGTTTTCGTGGCGCAGTTTTGCTCGACAAAGGAGTTTTTGAACTTGACAGAAGCATCTATATCCGTACTTCGGGAGTAATCTTACGTGGAACGGATAAAAAAGAAACAATACTTCTGAAAAAAGGAGTTGAAAGGGGCGCTTTGTTGTATATTGAAGGGAAAAATGATTTTAAAATAATTGACACATTCGAAATTAAATCAAATTATGTAGCGGTTAATTCCACAACTTTTGAAATTTCAACTCCTGCAAAAATTAAAATGGGCGACCGGATAAAGATAATCCGACCTTCAACCAAAGAATGGATTAAATCCATTGGATGCGATATTTTTGGTGGTGGGATAAGTGCATTGGGTTGGAAACCGGGCGATACTGATATAGCCTGGGATAGAACTGTAAAGGAAATTTCAGAAAATAAAATTACAATTGATGCGCCGCTTACTGTGGCGTTGGATGCGCGTTTTGGTGGTGCAAAAATCAATACGTACGAATGGAGTAGCCGAATTTCGGAGTCCGGTGTAGAAAATCTGACCCTGGTTTCAGATTACGACAAAAAATATCCGAAAGATGAGGATCATTGTTGGACGGGCATTTCGATTGAAAATGCGGAAAATTGCTGGGTTCGCAGGATAAATTTTAACCATTTTGCCGGTAATGCTGTGATTCTTCAACCTTCTACATCAAAAGTCAGTATTGAGGATTGTATTTCGAAAGAACCGGTATCCGAAATCGGTGGTTTCCGTCGAATTTCATTCTACAACATGGGGCAATTGAATTTGTTTCAACGCTGCTATTCCGAAAATGGCATCAACGATTTTGCCGTCGGATTTTCCGCTCCCGGACCCAATGCTTTTGTACAATGCGAAGCTAAAAACGCACTTGGTTTCAGTGGTTCAATCGATGCATGGGCTTGCGGATTGTTATTCGATATTGTGAATATCGATGGTAATAATTTGTCTTTTAAAAATTTGGGGCAAAGTAAAAACGGTGCAGGTTGGAATACCGCGAACAGTCTTTTCTGGCAATGTACAGCCGCCGAAATCGAATGTTATTCACCTTCTGCTGATGCTAAAAACCGGGCTTATGGTTGTTGGGCGCAATTTTCGGGCGATGGCGACTGGGGCGAATCTAATAATCATGTCCATCCGCGAAGTTTATTCTACGGACAGCTTTCGGAGCGTCTGCAACGTGACATGTCGGCAAATTCCCGCTTACTTTTGATGGGAACTGAAGCTTCGAGCAGTCCTACAGTCGATGCAGCCCGTGCAATGGTTGTTGAAACAAAGAAACCGTTGCTGACTTTAGAAAAATGGATTGAACAGGCAGAATTTAAGCCTTCAGTTGATAATACAGGTATAAAAACAGTAAGTGATCTGAAAACGAAACCGTTGCGAATTCGCGCTTATGTGCCTGATATTTCAGTAATTAATGGACGAATTGTATGTGATGGTGCTCTGATTACCGGTGGCATAACAGATGTTTCATGGTGGAGTGGAAAAACGAAATTCAGTTTTCTGAAAAATGCAAAACCACACATTACCCGTTTTGTACCCGGGCGCGAAGGTTGGGGATTAACGGATAAAATTGATTCAGTTGTTACATTTATGAAAAACAACAATATTGCTGTACTTGATCATAATTACGGACTTTGGTATGACAGGCGCCGCGATGATCACCAGCGTATTCGCAGGCGCGATGGTGATGTGTGGGCGCCTTTCTACGAGCAACCTTTTGCCAGAAGTGGAATTGAAACTGCCTGGGATGGTTTGTCGAAATATGATCTGATGCGCCCGAATAAGTGGTATTGGTCGCGTTTAAAAGAATTTGCAACAAAAGCTCAAAACAAAGGTTTATTGCTTTTTAATGAGCATTTTTTTCAGCATAATATTATCGAAGCAGGAGCACATTGGGTCGATTGTCCGTGGCGTTCGGCCAACAATATCAACGATTTAGGATTTCCTGAACCCGTTAATTTTGCTGGTGATAAACGAGTATTTATGGCAGATGTGTTTTATGACCTGTCGAACCAAAATCGACGAAATATTTACCGCAATTACATCCGTCAAAGTCTTGATAATTTTGCAGCGAATAAAAATACAGTGCATCTGATAAGTGCCGAATATACCGGAACACTTGATTTTGTTCAGTTCTGGCTTGATGTGATTGATGAATGGCAAATCGAAAAAAGTGAAAATGCGCTGGTAGCACTCAGTTGCACCAAGGATGTTCAGGATGCAATTCTTGCTGATAAAAAAAGGGCTTCGGTGGTCGATATTATTGACATACGGTATTGGCATTACAAAAACGATGGAACCGTTTATGCTCCTTTGGGTGGTCAAAACCTGGCACCTCGCCAACATGCCCGTTTGATGAAGGTAGGAAAAGTTACTTTCCACGAAGCCTACAAAGCCGTAAATGAATATCGCACCCAATATCCGGATAAAGCAGTGACTTATTATGCTCAAAATTATCCGGAAATGAATTGGGCGGTTTTCATGGCGGGAGGTTCATTACCTTTATTACCGGTTAAAAATCGGGAATTTCTGAGCGCTGCAGCGCAGATGAAACCTCAACTGGTAAAATCTGGTACATATAAAATGCTGGTAAAATCAGGTACAGGCACCATAATTTATGCCGAAAAATTAACAGACATTCAATTGGAATTAGAAAAAGGAAAATTTTCAATCACTTTTTTTGATTCGAAAACCGGCGAAGAAAAGCTAATCTCTAAATCAATTCAGGGGAACAGACTTTATACACTAAAAACTTTAAACAATGCTTCAGGCGTGTGGTGGTTCAAAAAACTATAAAGTTATTTTTATTCTAATCAATATACAACAGGGCAGTGAACTTTTCATGTGCCCTGTTTTTTTGCCTGAATTATACTGTTTCCGATGGTAAATTCTGATATTTTAACCCGGATTTTTCTCTCAAAATTAGCAATATATGCTACAAAAAAAACCCCGGCCTTATTTCTGATTTTCGACTACATAAATAGCCAGATTTTTATGTTATAAAACATGTTACCTGTTTTTACCATATACATATCAGAAATTTCTACAGTAAATTCTTAGTTTGCTCTAATTTTGTTCCAACAATTGAACCAAAAAATAATACTTCATGGAACAAGACTACAAAAACAGATCAGTAAATCCGGATATTCAATCTTCTCAACTTTTCGAAGCATTTAAAAAAGGAGATATAAATGCCTTTTCGGGATTATATGATATGCATGTTAATCTGTTATTCAATTATGGAATTCGATTAACAACAGACAAAGAATTACTCAAAGACTGTATTCAGGAAGTTTTTGTAAAAATTTATAATAAACGAAACGAACTGGAGGCAGTACAAAATATAAAATCATACCTTATCATTTCGCTCAAAAATAAATTGTGCGACGAAAGCCGCAAACGCATTCATTTATCAGACATTGCGGTGGACGAAATTGATATAATTTCGGGCGATAATGTAGAAAATTGCTACATTGCCATTGAAAAAGAAAAAACTGATAGCGCTTTTATTGCTAAATTGATGAGTAAATTATCGATGCGTCAACGCAAAGCAATCGAATTGTATTATTTTGAAGAACGCAAATATGAAGATATTTGTGAAATAATGGAAATGAATTACCAGTCGGTACGTAATCTTATTCACCGTGGAATGGTAAAATTACGCAGTTGTGCCTGTTAAATTAAATAAATAATATTTTGTTGAGTACAATTTACATTTGTATGCGTTTTAATAATATAAAACCATATAAATTAGGTGAATCTGAAAACTGAAAATATAAAAGAATTTTTGATAAACGATGATTTTATCAATTATGTCATTCATCCAACATTAAAATTACAACTTCATTGGGAAATTTTTTTTAAAAACAATCCCGAATTAATTGGTTTTGCAGACCAGGCCAGAAAAATTCTTTGCGAAGAAGGTGACATTTTCGAACTACATGAATGGGAAACAAACGATGTTAAAAATCGAATTATTGACCAATGTGGAATTTCTTTATTAAACTAATTTCAAATTTACATACATTGAATATTATTGTACCTATAAATTAAAAGGTTTACCTCTTATCCGGTGAACCTTTTTTATTTTTAAAAATTCTTCAGTGGTAGCGATTTTACCTTCTTTAGCTTGTTATTTGTTAAAAATGAATACCTATTAAAGACTATAAAAAGGTATTATCAATAAAAAAGCAAAAATAATGCACTGAAAATTTGGCTCGTACCAACCTATTTTTGTTATTTTGCACACAATTTACATAAAACTATAAACGAACTGAACAGGTTATGTCGAAAAATCTTGTCATTGTTGAGTCTCCGGCCAAAGCCAAAACCATAGAAAAATTTCTTGGAAGTGATTATCTGGTCATGTCCAGTTTTGGTCATATTCGCGATCTTGCCGAAAAAGGTATAGGCATTGATTTCGAGAATAATTACAAACCTGAATATGTCGTTTCGTCGGACAAGAAAAAATTAGTAGCCGAACTCAAAAAAGCCGTTAAAGATAAAGAAATTGTTTGGCTCGCATCCGATGAAGACCGCGAAGGAGAGGCAATTGCATGGCATTTGGCTGAAGAATTGAAATTAAAAAAGGAAACAACCCGCAGGATTGTTTTTCATGAAATTACAAAGGAAGCCATACTGAATGCCATCGAAAATCCACGCGAAATAGACATAAATCTGGTTGATGCTCAACAGGCGCGACGCGTGCTCGATAGAATTGTGGGTTTCGAATTATCACCTGTTTTGTGGCGCAAAGTTCGACCTTCGTTGTCGGCCGGTAGAGTTCAATCAGTAGCAGTTCGGTTAATCGTTGAACGCGAACGTGATATTAATCAGTTTGTTGCTGAAGCCTCATACAGGGTAAGTGCTCTGTTTAAATCGGTAGATATTAACGGTGCACCGGTAGAACTTAAAGCCGAATTGCAACAGCGTTTCGACACAAAAGATGAAGCATACGCTTTTTTGGAACATTGCAAAACCGCAGGATTTACCATTGACGATATTGTTACGAAACCGGCTAAAAAATCACCGGCACCACCTTTTACAACCTCTACCCTACAACAGGAAGCGGCTCGCAAGCTCAGTTTTTCGGTTTCGCAAACCATGCAAATTGCTCAACGACTGTACGAATCGGGGAAAATCACTTACATGCGTACCGATTCTGTTAATCTTTCGGGCTTAGCTATAAATACCACCAAAGCCGAAATTATAAGTATGGCCGGTGATAAATATGTAAAAATCAGGAAGTTTACCAATACTTCGAAAGGAGCACAGGAAGCGCACGAGGCGATCAGACCTACTTATATGAATGCCAGAACAATCGATGGCACCGCACAGGAAAAACGATTGTATGAATTGATTTGGAAACGTACCATTGCTTCGCAAATGGCTGATGCCGAACTCGAAAAAACATCCATTTACATTAATATTTCAGGTATTAAAAATCAATTTGTGTCGTCGGGCGAAGTAATTGTATTCGATGGTTTTCTGAAAGTTTATCTCGAATCGACTGATGATGAGAATGATGCCGAAAACGATTCTCTATTGCCCACCATGAAAAGTGGCGAGAAACTTACGGCAAATGAAATTACAGCACAACAAAGATTTACTCAAAAACCTCCACGCTACGGTGAAGCCAGTTTGGTTCGTAAACTGGAGGAATTGGGCATTGGGCGTCCTTCGACTTACGCTCCTACAATTTCGACTATCCAGAACCGTTTGTACGTCGAAAAAGGAGATCGTGAGCCCGAAAAACGCAATTTTAATTTACTAAAACTTAAAGCAGGTAAAATTACCGAAAACGTTAAAGCTGAAAACTTTGGCGCCGAAAAATCAAAACTTTTTCCAACCGATATAGGCATTGTTGTCAGCGATTTCCTTACCGAATATTTTCCTGATATTCTGAATTATAATTTTACGGCCGATGTTGAAAAAGAATTTGACGATATAGCCGAAGGAAATATTAAATGGACAGCAGCCATTGATAAATTCTACAAAAAATTTCATCCGGTAGTTGAGGATACGATGAAAAACTCTGAACGACAGGTTGGAGAACGTATTCTGGGAACTGATCCTGCAAGTGGCCGACAATTGTCTGTGAAAATTGGTCGTTTCGGACCATTGGCTCAAATTGGAACTTCGGAGGAAGAAGAAAAACCTGTTTTTGCTTCACTACGTCGCGATCAGTCCATCGAGAGCATAACATTAGAAGAAGCACTGGAACTTTTCAAACTGCCCCGTCAAATTGGTGAGTTCGAAGAAAAGGTGATGACAGTTGCAATTGGTCGTTTTGGACCGTACATTCGTCACGACAGCACTTTTTATTCGTTGCCAAAAACAGATGATCCAATGACTCTGACCGCTGAACGTGCAGTGGAAATCATTGAAGAAAAACGTGAAGTTGAAAAAAATAAATTAATTTGTTCGCTTGGTGAAAACGGCGAAATTCAGGTCGTAAATGGTCGGTTTGGACCTTATTTCACCTTCGAAAAAGCAAATTATAAAATACCAAAAGGAACTGATCCGGCAACGCTCACATTTGAGAAATGCCAGGAGTTGATTGCAAGTCAACCTCAAAGTGAAAACAAAAAGAAAGGCTTTAAACAAAAAGCAAAAACAAAAAAGAAGTAATTCCGCTTAATTATTTATTGGTATGAAAAAATTAATTCTCTCGTTAGCGTTACTACTTTCTACTTTGGGCATCGTGGCTCAAAGTTCAATGAAATTAACCGAAGGACAACCGGTTTTTGTGTATTCATTACCAAAAATGGTATTCTCTATTGACGTTGAAGTTGAAAAAACAACTCAAAAACCCGGGCAGTTTTATCAGCATTCTGAGCGTTATCTTGCTACAAATCAAGTGATAAAAGAGGAAAAAACTTTTTTCAAACTCAAATCAATTACCCTTAAACCCATTGCTGTTCCTGATCCGAAAAGAACTTACCAAATCGAAGCAAAAGGTGGAAAATCAGATAATTTTATTACTGTTGACACCCGTGGAATACTATGTGGTGTAAATGTTCCATCGCCAGTCGAAAAACCGGTAAAACCAATTATTGCCATTGAATCAGAAAATTCTGAATCGAATTCGTTGTTGCCTTTAAGCGAAGAATATTTGATGGCCGGTTCATCTGCCAAACTTGCCGAAGGTGCTGCCAAACAAATTTATCGTATCCGCGAAAGCCGCATGACATTATTGAGTGGCGATATGGACAATCTACCTTCGGATGGAAAAGCGTTCGACAGTATGCTTAAAGGACTCGAGAAATCGGAACAGGAATTAACTGAATTGTTTGTTGGAAAGAAAACGATTGAAAGGATAAAGTACAATATTCATTTTACGCCCGATTCAGCGTATTCAAATCGGGTTCTTTTCCGATTATCTGCTCTTCGCGGATTGGTGGATGCGACCGATTTGGGAGGTTCGCCTTATTATATTTCGTTTGATGTAGAAAAAACAGCTGCCAGATTTTCCTCAATAAAATCAAAAACCGAATCAACCACATTGAACACAATATTGCCTGCCAATACTAAAGTTACCATTACCGATGGCGTAAAAGCATTATATACCGCCGATTTTTATGTTCCTCAGTTTGGAGTTGTAATTCCGGTATCGGAACAAATCCTTGCGACTCCAAAAATCAAAATCAAAGTTGATAATCTTACAGGTCGCATGTTGGAAATTGAGAGATAACAGGCTTTTTCGTTTTAAAAATAAAAAGCACAATGTAAAAATCATTGTGCTTTTTGTTTTTTTAAAACCGTTTTGCTACCAGTACTTTTAATCCGTCCGGTACAATTTTTACATGAATTTCGAGTCCTTCTTCGTATGGTTCGCCATCGAAGTGAAAAGGTCCGACCTCATCACGGTTCAATGTAACTTCGTTGGTACGCAGTGTGGTCATAAATAAATCGTTGTCTATTGTTTTGGTAAAAAGCTGCAAGGCCAATGTGGGTATCGCAATAATAGGGAAACTACTCATGATCGAAATATCAATTTTGCCATCCTGAACACTCGCTTGTGGTGCAATATAAGCATTATTACCCCATTGACCGGCATTGGCAAATGTCAAAACAAAAGCTTTCGATTCCAGATCAATTCCTTCGCCGGTTAAATGACAATTTTGAGGTTTGTAGCTGAAATAACCGGTTATCATTTTTTCGATGTACGACATGATTCCGCGCCTTTTACCTTTTGCAAACTCCATACTCACATAAGCGTCGAAACCGGTTCCGCAAGTACAAAAAAACGGTTTATCGTTTACAATTCCGTAATCAATCAGGATCGATTCTGAAAAATTTAAATTCCGAACTGCTTTTGTAATGCTCATCGGAATATTCAAATGCCGTGCTAATCCATTTCCGGAACCAATCGGAATTATTCCCAACGAAACATCCGAATGAATTAACTCCTTTGCAATTTCGTTTACAGTTCCATCGCCTCCTACAGCCACCACGTAATCGTATCCGTTGTTTTTATACCGTTTGGCAAGGGTACTTCCATGTCCTTTGTATTCGGTGTAAAGTATTTCAGCATCGAAAAGGGTGTTGTCTAATTCATTCAATATCAGTTGTGGTATACCATTTTTTTTAATGGTTCCTGAAATTGGGTTGATAATAAAAGCAATTTTCTTTTTTGTGTTTAACATGCTTGTTTATTAAATAAACGAAAGGATACAAAATTACATCAAATATTTCATTAATAAAACAGATTCTTTCCTCTCTAACAATTTGTTAGTTTCAATTGTTGTATATTTGCAAATCCAAGCATCACAAATCCGAAAATTTCAGAATTTATCTTTTTAAAAATATTTACCTGAGTACTACCTTTAAATAATTGAATTATGTCGAAAAAACCCAAGTCTAAAAAAGCACCGAGTACCCGCATTCGCAAATCGGAACTGGTACAAAATATTATCAATATTTTCAACGAAAACCCGGAGAAAAACTACAATTACAAACAAATTTCGATGGCTTTGAATATCAGTTCAGAATCTCAACGTGTGTTTGTAAACGAATTGTTGTACGAATTGCTTGATGAAGAATTCCTGGTTGAAATTTCACGCGGCAAATTCAAAGTAAATTCACGCGGCGGTTATTTAACCGGCACCATTGATCGTCAGGGTGTTAAAACATTCCTGAATCCCGACGATGGCGGCGAACCGGTTTTTATACCGGAGCGAAAAACCAATCACGCTTTTTTGAACGATAAAGTAAAAGTGTTTCTGTATGCACGTCGCAAAGGTCTGATACCCGAAGGTGAAGTAGTTGAAATTATCAGACGGGCAAAAGATACTTTTGTGGGCATTCTTGAAGTGTCCGAAAATTTTGCATTTCTGATTTCGGATAATAAAGTGGTTACCAACGATATATTTATTCCTAAAAGCAAACTGAACGGAGGAAAAAACGGACAAAAAGCAGTTGTTAAATTGCTCGAATGGGAGCCGAACATGAAAAATCCGGTGGGCGAAGTAATTGATGTGCTGGGCGAAAAAGGAGATAACAACACCGAAATGCATGCAATTTTGGCCGAATTTGGCTTGCCCTATAAATATCCGGCCGATGTGGAAGCTGCTGCCGATCATATCGATGCAGGCATTACTCCCGAGGAAGTTGCACGACGCATTGATTTACGGGGTGTTCCAACCATTACTGTCGATCCGCGCGATGCCAAGGACTTCGACGATGCTTTGTCGCTGCTTAAGCTCCCTAACGGACTTTGGGAAGTGGGAGTTCACATTGCCGACGTTACACATTATGTTCGTCCTGACAGCATCATTGAAAAAGAAGCACAAGTGCGCGCCACTTCGGTGTATTTGGTCGATCGTACCATTCCAATGTTGCCGGAGCATTTATCAAACGGGATTTGCTCGCTTCGACCCAACGAAGACAAACTGACTTATTCTGTGCTTTTTCAAATGAATGATAAGGCAGAAGTGGTGAAATATGAAATTGCAAAAACGGTTACTTGCAGCATTCGCCGATTTACGTACGAAGAAGCACAAACTGTGATTGAAACTGGTGAAGGCGATTGTAAGGAAGAGATTGTAACGCTCGATCGATTGGCTAAGATCCTTCGCGGAAAACGGTTTACAGCCGGTGCCATTGCATTCGACCGCGTGGAAGTACGGTTCGAAATAGACGAAAAAGGTAAACCTGTTTCGGTATTTTTTAAAGAACAGAAAGATGCGAATAAAATGATTGAAGAGTTTATGTTGTTGGCCAACAAGACGGTAGCAACTCACATTGGCAAACCCGGCAAAAGCCTGAAAGCAAAAACATTTGTTTATCGCATACACGATGTGCCAAATCCGGATAAATTGCAGAATTTCTCGGTATTTATCAAACGCTTTGGTTACAACCTGAAAACGTCGGGAAAAAGCACTGCCGTTTCGAGCACCTTAAATCATTTACTCGACGAAGTTCAGGGCAAAAAAGAACAAAACCTGATAGAAACCCTTGCTGTACGATCCATGGCAAAGGCCATTTATTCCACCGAAAATATCGGGCATTACGGCCTCGCTTTCGACTATTACACGCATTTCACCTCACCAATTCGCCGCTATCCGGATATGATGGTGCACCGTTTGCTTGAGCGCTACGCTACGGGCGGAAAATCGGCCAGCCAATCTGAGTATGAGGATTACTGTAAGCACAGCAGCGACATGGAACAATTGGCCTCGAATGCCGAACGTGCTTCGATAAAATATAAACAGGTTGAATATATGTCGGCTCAAATTGGTCAGGTTTTCGACGGTGTGATTTCGGGAGTTACCGAATGGGGAATTTACGTGGAACTTGTTGTCAATAAATGCGAAGGAATGATTCCTATCCGCGATTTGGACGATGATTATTATATTTTCGACGACAAAAATTATTGTCTTGTAGGTCGGCGTTATCATCGTAAATATCAGCTGGGTGATGAAATTACAGTCAAGGTTGCCCGCGCAAATCTGGATAAAAAACAATTGGATTTTGCAATTGTCTGAATAATAAATTTAGCGCTATATATTTGATTTTTAACAATATAAAGTAATTTATTCGTCGGAAGTTAAACTTTTTCTCAAAAAATCATTGCAATACTCAAAAATAGCTTTATCTTTGCAGTCGCAAAATTAAAGCAATGGCTGCGTAGCTCAACTGAATAGAGTACCACACTACGGATGTGGGGGTTACAGGTTTGAATCCTGTCGCGGTCACCATTAAAAAACTCAAAACTCCCTGATAATTAATACTTTATCAGGGAGTTTTTGTATGTAAATTGATGGTAAATCTCAAATATTTAGTCTTCCGACTAAATTTCTCCAACACATTTTTAAAATTTTTTATTCTTTTAATTTCTGATTTTTTATTATTGTGAAAAAGAGTTTTCATTTGCATAATTGCGATTTGTTGAAAAGGAATACATTCTGCAATTTAAAGTGGTTAAATTCAACCCCTATAAAATTAAATTTTTTAATTTGCCAAATATCCAATTGGCGGTAATGATTATTGATCTTTTTCTGTTTGCTTCGTTGTAAATTACTCTTCGATTATAAAACCGATTTTATTTATAGGTTTTGAACTTCGTTTTTTATCGGAATGCAATTCAGCTAAAGATTGGTTAATTAGTTCAATTGCTAATATAAATAATTCGTTTTGTTAAGCAATTAAATTCAGGGGTTGATAAAAAAATATTTTTTATGAAATAAAATTCATTTCATTTGGGTGTAAGTTGCCCGGAACTTCGATGACACTGATTTTATTGACGCTCAAAATAATAAAGCTGTTGTCTTAAAAATTCCAGGTATTGATTTTTGACCCGAAAGTTCGTCATAATCGCTTGTTTTTGGGCAGATTTAATAAAAACATGCCACAAAATTGCCTAAGATGAAGAAAATACTTCAGAATTAGTAACTTTTTATGTTGAAATATGTGAAATTAATTTCATTTGATTATATTTGCAAAGAATATTCTGTATGCGCAGACAATTAATTATAAACTAACCAAAATTAAAAGAAAATGAAAGACTTAGTAGGCAAAATCAAAGCTGAATTTGACGCTTTTGCAAAAGATGCAGATTTGCAGGTAGAAAAAGGTAACAAGGCTGCCGGAACCCGTGCTCGTAAAAGTTCATTGGACTTGGAAAAACTATTGAAAGAGTTCAGAAAAGTATCAGTTGAAGATTCAAAAAAATAATTGATTCTTCACTTGTCGTTATTTAAAGCTTTCCCACCAGGGAAAGCTTTTTTTTGTATATTATGCTGTAAAACATATATTTTTATGCTATAAATTAAAAAATAACCTGTTATTTTTGCAGCACAGTTCAGCACAGTTATTATGGAAATAAATTTCACTCATTCTAAATCGAAAATTAAAACGCTGGCCGATGCTTTCAGTCGCGCAATAATGGATAATGAATTGCAGGTGGGCGATAATTTACCGTCGATTAACGAAGCAAGTGCAGTGTATAAAGTTTCGCGCGATACTGTTTTTAAGGCGTACAATGAGCTGAAGAAAAGTGGACTGGTCGACTCCAATCCGATGAAAGGCTACTTTGTGAAAGCCGAAGTGAATCAGGTGTTGTTGCTTCTCGATACATATTCTCCTTTCAAGCAGAATCTTTACAATCGGTTTATCGAACATCTTCCCGAAAATTATAAAGTTGACTTATTATTTCACCAATATAATAAAAAGTTTTTCGACACGATTGTAAACGAAAGCATTGGTCGCTACAACATGTATGTGGTAATGAATTTTTCGAACACACAGCTTTCGGATAGTTTGGCAAAAATTCCGAAAGATAAACTGCTGTTGCTGGATTTTGGTAATTTCGAAAAGTCTGGTTATTCATTTATATGTCAGGATTTTGATGAATCGCTTTACCAATGTTTGGAAACTTGCAAAAGCAAATTGAAAAAATACCGTAAACTGAGTTTTGTTTTTCCCGACGAATTAAGTCACCCGATCAGCTCCATCGATTCTTTTCTGCATTTTTGCAAAAATGAAGGTTTTGAATATGAGATTTTCCGAAAAAAGAAGGATTGGCACGGACCTGAAAAGGGCACTGTGTATCTTTGCATCGAAACCGACGATATGGTTAAAATCATAAAAGAAGCCGATGCAGCCGGTTTACAAATTGGAAACAATGTAGGATTGATCGCATATAACGAAAATCCTATATTGGAAGTTATCAAAAATGGCATCACTTCCATAAGCATCGATTTTGGATTGATGGGCGAAAAGGCAGCGAACTTTGTAGTAAGCAAAAAACCGGTTCAGGAATATCTTCCTACTAACATAATAACAAGAAAATCAGTATAAACCAATAAATTTACATCAATGGAAAATCACTCGGTAGTAAAAAAATTCGACTTCCCTACAAAAAGATACTGTCAGACCCTCGAATTAAAAGATGAGCCTGAATTAATTGAAGAATATAAATTTTGGCACAAAAAAGAAAATCGTTGGCCCGAAATTCCGGAAGGAATCCAATCAGTCGGAATTCTTGATATGGAATTGTATATTTTTGGAAACCGATTGTTTATGATTGTTGAAACCCCTCTTGATTTCGACTGGGACAGCGCCTTTAATAAACTGGCAACACTGAATCGTCAAGCCGAATGGGAAGAATTCATGGCAAAATTTCAACTGACCAAACCAGGCGCAAGTTCTTCAGAAAAATGGAACATGATGGAACGTATATTTTCCTTATAATCAAATAAATACTAAATAAATCAATTCAATAAATTTATGGCATCTACAAAATCTTCACTTTTAAAAGGTTCCGACGGAACTAATTATTTGGTTCCTTTTATTCTTGTTACATCGCTTTTCTTTTTTTGGGGTGTAGCTAACAACATGACGGATACACTTTTAGCCGCTTTCAAAAACATTATGGAAATGACCGATTTTCAAACATCGTTTATTCAAATTGCATTTTACGGGTCGTATGCCGTTTTTGCAATTCCTGCGGCCTTGTTAATCCGTAAGTACAGCTTCAAAGTAGGAATCATCGTTGGGTTGGCTATGTATGCTGCCGGCACATTTTTGTTTTTTCCGGCCAGTCAATTGGCATCTTATGGTTTTTATCTTTTCGCCATTTACGTGATGGCTGGTGGCTGCTCAATTCTCGAAACCACTGCCAACCCTTATATTCTCACCATGGGACGCCCCGAAACCATGACTCGCCGACTGAACTTTGCACAATCATTTAATCCGGTGGGTTCAATTTCGGGTATTTTGCTGAGTCAGGTATTTATCCTTTCGCAATTAAGTGCCAATAAATCAGCCATGACAGATGCACAGCTTATTATAGCGCAACACAAAGAATTATCGGCGGTTACACTTACTTATATGGGAGTGGGTATTGTTTTACTTGTGGTATTAGCTATAATATTGTCGTACAAAAAAATGCCTGCCACCAAGGATCTTTCTTCGCTGAGTTTTGGTCAAACCACCCGACAGATTTTCAAACGCAAACATTATTCCTTTGGTGTGATTGCCCAGTTCTTTTATGTAGGCGCACAAATTGGTGTTTGGTCATACACCATCCGTTATGTAATGACAGCTTTGAAATTAGTAGATCCCACAACTGATGCCATCATTACTGAAAATGTTACTGCATTTATCAGCGATCATGCTATATGGAGCAAACTGTGGCAGTTCGATGCAGCCTCCACAGCCGAAAACATTGGAAATTCATTCTATTTAACTTCGATTATTTTGTTCACATTTTCCCGTTTTATTTTCACCGCTTTAATGCGCTTCTTTAAACCGGGAATGCTGTTGGCAATTGCTGCAGCGGGTGCTTTTATTTCTGCTCTTGTTGCAATTTTCGCAACGGGCATGACCGGTGTTATTGGATTGGTTGCCATATCGTTTTTTATGTCGCTTATGTTTCCAACAATTTACGGTATTGCCCTCGAAGGATTAAGTGAAAGCGAAGCAAAAGTAGGTGGATCGTACCTGGTAATGGCTATTT